>JAFZVN010000015.1 GCA_017617805.1 Bacteroidaceae bacterium
CATTTTTACTTGGACAGTTTTGGGCGTATAGGTCTTTCCCTTCATCTTTGCTTTGCGGGCTGCAAGCTTCTCTTTCTGAGCCTGACGGCGAGCACGTTCCAATTCCCTTGTGAGCCTATTGACCTCGCGTTCATCCTCCTTCAATTGGGTTCGGCTGACACGCGCCTTGTCTTTAGCATCTTTGATGCGTGCCTTGAGTTCCTGTTGGATGGAGTCGTTAGGAGTCATCACACGGGTTTGTGCCATTGTGTGAATGGCGAAGGTCATGCATAGGAATAGAAAGATAATATGTTTCATAGGAGTTCTACGGTTTGGACGAGTTTATTGCTATTGGAACCCTTGATCAAGATAAGGTGTCCCTTGGGTTTCTCTGCCACAATGGCGGCTTTCACCTCCTCCACATTGGCAAAGAGTCGATAGTCAGCAGGATGAGAGGTCTTAGCAAATTCCTCACCGACGAGCCAAATCACCTCAAATCCACATTCGCCCAAGAGATCTACAATCTTCTGATGTTCTTCAGCACTTACATCACCCAATTCACCCATCTGTCCAAGGATACACATTTTGTGTTCAGCGTTGATCAGCCGGAAGTTGTCGAGAGCTGCCTTCATACTGGTAGGATTGGCATTGTAGGCATCCACCACAAGCCGATTCTCCTTCGTAATGGTCAGCTGACTACGATTGTTCGAAGGGATGTATTCCTCCAGAGCCGCACTGATGTCGTTGGCTGGAACCTCGAAATAGGTACCAATGCAAGCAGCAGCCAAGGCATTATCGAGGTTGTACGAACCAATGAGGTGAGTTTGGACAGTTGACAGTTGACAATTGACAGTTGACAGTTGACAGTTGACAGTTGACTGCCACTCAAACTTCAAGAAGGGGTTGCACTCGATGAATTTGCCCTTTACCAATAGATCATCTGCTTCCTGCTGGCCGTATTTTACCAGTTTCAGTCCTTCGCTGATGCCCTTCAGATGTGGGTTGTCGTTGTTGATGAAAACTGTGCCTTGCACTTCACGGATGAAGTCGTAGAGTTCACCTTTGGTGCGGATGACGCCTTCGAATGAGCCGAAACCCAGCAAGTGAGCTCTACCCACGTTGGTGATGATGCCAAAATCTGGCAACACGATTTCCACGAGGGTCTTGATGTCGCCTGGATGACTTGCTCCCATCTCGATGACAGCGATATTGTGTTCCTTGGTGAGTTGCAGCAGGGTCTTGGGCACACCGATGTCGTTGTTGAAGTTGCCCTGCGTGTAAAGCACGTTGTATTTCTTCTTCAGCACAGTGGCAATCAGTTCTTTCGTGGTTGTCTTGCCGTTCGTACCGGTGATGCCGATGATGGGGGTTCCCAAGTGAACACGATGATACTTGGCCAATTGCTGGAGGGTGGTCAAGACATCACCAACGAGGATAAATCGCTTGTCGCCTTCTTCCGCATACTCCTTCTCGTCTATGACTGCATAGGCAGCTCCTTGCTCCAATGCGGCTTTGGCGTATGCATTGCCATTGAAGGTCTCGCCCTTCAGAGCAAAAAATATGGAACCTTCAGGAACATCGCGGCTATCGGTCGTGATGGTCGGATGCTGCAAGAACAGTTCGTATAGGTCTTTCATTTCCATGAGAATAACTTCAATCTTTCAATTCTACTTCAATGCATTTATCAAATAACTTTCCAGTTCGTTGCTGGCCAGACGAAGGTGGAACTCGCCTCCTTGTGCTACGCTGATGGCTCCAGTCTCTTCACTCACGATGATGGCAATGGCATCGCTTTGGGAGGTGATGCCCAGTGCAGCTCGATGTCGCAGTCCCAGTTCTTTGGGGATATTGAGATTGTGGCTCACGGGCAGGATGCAACCAGCCGCAGAAATGCGATTGTGGCTGATGATCATGGCACCATCGTGGAGCGGGGAGTTCTTGAAGAACACATTCTTGATCAGTTCTGTGCTGATGAGGGCATCGATGGCTTCGCCCGATTTGATGACATCGCTCAAAGACATCTCACGTTCAATAATGATGAGAGCACCCACATAGTTCTTGCTCATATAGTCGCAGGCCAGCACGATGCGCATCAACTGCTGATCCACATGCTCCTCCTCCACGTCCGTCTTACGTTTCACGAAATACCGAGTGATGAAATGGAGCCGTCGCTGAGAACCCAAGGTGAGAAAGAACCGTCGTATCTCCTCCTGAAACAGGATGATGAGCGCCAACACACCCACGCTGACCAGCTTGTCGAAGATGCTGCCCAAAAGCTTCATCTCCAACATCTGCGAAACGACAATCCAGGTGATGATAAACACCAGAATCCCATAGAAGATGTTGAGCGAACCCGACAGCTTCATCAGTCGCCATGCGTAGAACAACAACATAGCCACCAGCAGGATATCAATAGCGTCTTTTATTCCAAATTCAAACACGGTTGTTATTTACTATTTACTATTTTCTGATAGAGTGTGACCACTTCCACAGCTTCCTTCACATCGTGTACTCTCAGGATGCTGGCACCCTTCTGCAAGGCTATGGTGTTCAGCATGGTGGTGCCGTTCAGCGCCTCGTTCGGTGTGTTGCCCAACAGACGATAAATCATGCTTTTGCGTGAGACACCTACCAAGATGGGGAGTTCAAACACATTCAACATCTCCTGATGATGGAGCAATTCGTAGTTGTGGTCGAGGGTCTTGGCAAAGCCGTAACCTGGATCGAGGATGATATCTTTCTGTCCCAAATCGCGCAATTTCTGGATCTTCTCCGCAAAATAGAGCATCACTTCCTTCATCAGGTCGTCATAGCGAGGAGCCTCTTGCATCGTCTGTGGTGTGCCCTTCATGTGCATCAAGATGTACGGAACACCCAACTTCGCCACCATCTGAAACATTGCTTTGTCGAGTTCGCCACCAGAGATATCGTTCACCACATCGACACCCAACTCTTCCACACACATCTTCGCCACATCGGCACGGAAGGTGTCCACACTCACCACCACATCGGGCGCTTCCTCTCTCAACACCGTCATTCCTCGTCTCAGCCGGGCCATCTCCTCTTCCGCACTTACATCGTCAGCCCCAGGACGCGAAGAGTAGGCACCCACATCTATCATCGTCGCCCCTTCCTCCACGATTTGACGCACACGCATTCGGATAGCCTCTTCCGTTTCCATCCGACTTGCTGCATAGAACGAATCAGGCGTCACATTGAGGATGCCCATCACTTGGGGTGTCGAGAGGTCGAACAGCCTCCCACGTACATTGATGGTATAAGGTGTGGTTACTTTCATGCCACAAAGGTACGGAAAAGTTGGGAGTTAGGCGTCAGGAGTTGGGAGTTTTTTACAATTTAGCAAGTGAAAAACTAAAGATTCGAGTTAAAAATCAAAGTCAGAGCATCTTGAGGGCGAGTTTGATGACACGTTCAACAGGTGCTGTAGGTTCGTCCTTGAGGATAGCCTTGACAGTTTTGGCAACAGGTGCCGGTGGGAAGCCCAGCATCTTGAGGGCTTCGCAGGCTTCGTTGTAGATTTCGCTGTTTTGGATGGCAGGTGCATTGCTATCGCCTGATGGAGTGACAGGCTGAAGACCGATAGAAGCCACTTTGTCGTGCAATTCCACAATGATGCGCTGAGCAGTTTTGGCACCCAAGCCCTTGACAGTCTTCAGCATACGTTCATTGCCATCCATGATAATACCAGCCAATTCAGGAGCCGAAAAACTGCTGAGCATCGTACGGGCTGTATTGCCACCCACCCCACTCACGCTGATGAGAAGGAGGAAGAGTTCACGTTCCTGTTTGGTGGCAAAGCCGAAGAGCACCCAAGCGTCTTCGCGGATGGACTCATAGACGAAGAGACGTGCTTCGCTTTTGCCTTGCAGAGCTGTATAGGTATTGAGGGAGATATTGAGGATATAACCCACGCCATGTGCTTCGATGGTGGCTTGGGTGGGAGTGAGTTCGTCGATAATGCCTCGGATATATTCAATCATAGAGTATTTTAGAGAGTTTAGAGTTTAGATTCAAATGGGTTTTGTGACTTCTTTGAGCCATGCTTTGTGCTCTTCATCAAGACGAGGAGCAAGGCGGTCATAGACTCCTTGTTGGTAGGTGTTGAACCATGTGCGTTCCTCCTCTGTGAGCATATCAATGAGGATGGGCTCCGTAAGAATGGGACAGAGCGTCAGGTGCTCGAAGGTATAGTAAGGGCCGAAGGTGATGCCAGGGGTTGCATCGACCACGAGCATCGTGTCTTCATGACGTACCCCATGACTGCCTTCGATGTAGATACCAGGTTCGTCAGTGATGGTCATGCCAGGAAGCAGAGGTGTAGGACGCCATTGCATACGGAACTGATGGAGGTCGATGGCCTCATGGACAGACATGAACTGACCCACCCCATGACCTGTTCCATGCAGGTAGTTGATACCATACTTCCACATGGCTTCACGAGCAAGCGTGTCAAGTTGCGTGCCACAGGTTCCCTTGGGAAATACGGCTGAACCCAGACGAATCCATCCTTTGAGCACAAGGGTATAGTCGCGACGCATTTCCCAAGTGAGCGGTCCCAATGGAATGGTACGTGTGATGTCAGTAGTGCCGTCGAGGTATTGACCGCCAGAGTCGATGAGCAGCAAACCTTCAGGCAAGACGGGGATGTCGGTCTCAGGCGTCGGGTCGTAGTGTACGATGGCGCCATGATGTGCATAGCCCATGATGCTTTCAAAACTGATACCTTTGAAAAGAGGCTGCTCAGCACGGAACTCCTCCAGTTTCTTCGAGAGGGAGATTTCTGTCTGCCCTCCTTTGGGCACATTCTCCAATGTCCACTTGATCCATTTGACCATCGCCACACCATCTTTCTCCATCGCATTGCGGAAGCAACGGATCTCTGTTTCGTTCTTGAAGATGAGCATCTGCTCCACCACACTTTCCTTACGGATAGGGTTCTTGATGGCAGAATAGATGGCGAAGTTCGTCTTTTCCGGCTGCACATAAATGGGCATGTCGAGGACTTGCAAATCTGCGATGATATCATCATACCCTCGGATGCTCACTCCTTCCTCTTTCAGATAGGCAGCCACTTCAGGCGTGACCTTCTCTTCACATATATATAATAATGTGTCTGTTGGAGTGATGAGCACATAGCCCAGCACAAAAGGCGTATAAAGCACATCGTCAGCACGCAGATTGAGTGTCCAAGCCACTTCTTCAAGGCTGGTAAGGATGATGGCGTTGTTACCTATTTTCTCTCTTATCCTTTGAATCTTGGAGGAGGCACTCTCGCCTGCAAATTCTAATCCCTGTATAAAGGCTTTGCTCTGAGGGATAGCAGGACGATCTGTCCACAGGGTAGCGTATGGATCGAGGTCTGTGCGCAAAGAAAGACCGTATGCTTTCAGCTCATTCTCCAGACTCTCTACTTCAGCGGTTGTGTTCACCCAAGCATCCACAGCCACAACGCTGCCTTGCGGAAGCACGCTGCCCAACCATTCCGTGATGGAAGGTGTGCCCTCTATCTTCTCCTTCATCAGTTCGAAGCCAGAGCCAGTCAATTGTTCGGCCGCTTGGATGAAATAGCGAGAGTCCGTCCACAAAGCAGCTCTGTCGAGTGTAACCACTGCCGTACCAGCCGAACCTGTGAAACCGCTGATCCAACGGCGAGATTTCCATCGTTCTGGCACATATTCCCCAATATGGGGATCGGTGCTGGGTGTGATGAAGGCACTGATGCCTTCAGCTTTCATATATTGGCGAAACGCCTCCACTTTTTCCGTTGTCTTCATCGTCGTATGATTGGTTTTGTCATTTTCTTGCGCAGGATAGCTCCTACTGTAATTTTTCCACAAAGTTAGTCGTTTTTGAGTAATTTTGAAAGTTTTTCTTAAAAAAAGATATTTTTTTGTTAGATTTTTTGCTGATTTTGTAGAAAAAGTCTAACTTTGCACCCGAAATCAAAAACGCAGACATAAACAAAGATAACATTTATCAATCAACAACATTAAAAACCGTTTTCACAAATGGACGCAAAAAAAGTATTGGAAGACCTGAAGCGTCGCTTTCCAAACGAACCTGAGTATCATCAGGCAGTAGAAGAAGTTCTCGGCACAATCGAGGAAGAGTACAACAAACACCCAGAGTTCGACAAGGTGAACCTTATCGAGCGTCTCTGCATTCCAGATCGCGTATATCAGTTCCGCGTTACCTGGATGGACGACAAAGGTCAGATTCAGACCAACATGGGTTACCGCATCCAGCACAACAATGCCATTGGCCCCTACAAGGGTGGTATCCGTTTCCACAGCTCTGTAAACCTTGGCATCCTGAAGTTCCTCGCATTCGAGCAGACTTTCAAGAACTCACTCACTACACTCCCAATGGGTGGTGGTAAGGGTGGTTCAGACTTCTCTCCACGTGGCAAGAGCAACGCTGAAGTAATGCGTTTCTGCCAGGCTTTCATGCTTGAGTTGGGTCGCCACATTGGTCCAGATATCGACGTTCCAGCTGGTGACATCGGCGTAGGTGGCCGTGAGGTTGGTTACATGTTCGGTATGTACAAGAAGCTCACTCGCGAATACAGCGGTGTGCTCACTGGTAAGGGCATCGAGTTCGGTGGTTCTCTCATCCGTCCTGAGGCTACTGGTTATGGTACAGTTTACTTCCTCCGCGCTATGCTGAAGACTAAGGGTGACAGCGTTGAGGGTAAGAAGGTGCTCATCTCTGGTGCTGGTAACGTGGCTCAGTATGCTGCTGAGAAGGTGCTCCAGCTCGGTGGTAAGGTGATGACCATGTCTGACTCTAACGGTTACATCTACGATCCAGACGGTATCGATCGCGCAAAGCTCGACTACATCATGGAGCTGAAGAACGTTTATCGTGGCCGTATCAAAGAATATGTTGACAAGTACCCAACTGCTAAGTACGTTGGTGATGGTGCAAAGCCTTGGTTCGAGAAGGCCGACATCGCTCTCCCATGCGCTACTCAGAACGAGTTGAACGAAGAGCAGGCTAAAGCTCTGGTTGCCAACGGCGTTATCGCTGTGGCTGAAGGTGCTAACATGCCTTCTACTCCAGGTGCAATCCGTGTATTCCAGGAGGCTAAGATTCTTTACTCTCCAGGTAAGGCTTCTAACGCAGGTGGTGTATCTGTATCAGGTCTTGAGATGTCTCAAAACTCAGAGCGTCTGTCTTGGTCAGCTGAGGAGGTTGACGCTAAGCTCCTCTGGATCATGGAGAACATCCACGAGAACTGCGTGAAGTACGGCACAGAGGCTGACGGTTATGTCAACTACGTGAAGGGTGCTAACGTAGCCGGCTTCATGAAAGTTGCGAAGGCTATGATGGCCCAAGGCATCGTATAAGTCAAGAAACTTAGGCGCAGCAAAGCGAAGCCAACTTTCTTTTGGCCATGATGGCGCAGGGAATTGTATAAACAATTAACCCAAATATATGGGAAGCGCATCGAATTTCGGTTCGGTGCGCTTTCTTTTTGCCGTGGTGTTTGGTGGTTTGAAAAAAAGGCTGTACCTTTGTGGCAGATTTGGTAAAGATTAGCTTATTTAATGAATGAATTTATGAAAACAAGACTATTACTAACTATGTTAGCGCTATCCATGTGCTGGGCTGTGAGGGCTCAGGAATGGATGAATGTGCACCGTCATTATGACGGATTGGATTGGACATTTCCCTTGCAGGTGGATCAGTTCGTGCAGTTCGACTTCTCTGCCGATGGGAAAACCCTGCGTGGTGTGACAATCCAAGCGGATGAATCGGAACTGGTGGTGCCGTTCAGCATCGAATATCTGGACAGCATCGATTTCTCCTCTTCCTTAACGGATGAGGAGAAGGGGCACAACAAATATCGCGTGTTCACTATGAACATCACAACAGAGGGAGGTGCCAAGATTCAGACAAAGGAAGAATGGATAAACTGCCACATCTCCATCGACGGAAAGGGAGAGTATTCGAACTATTCGGGGACAGGTCGCATCAGAGGACGCGGCAATTCCAGTTGGCTCTACTACAAGAAGAAGCCATATAAGTTCAAGCTCGATGAGAAGAGTAAGTTATTAGGTTTGGAAAAGGCCAAGAATTGGAACCTGCTGTCCAACTATCGAGACGTGACCGACATGATGAATGTGTTTGCCTTCGAGACAGCACATTGGTTGGGGATGCCCCACACGAACCACACCCGTTTTGTGGAGGTGTTTCTCAACGAGGAATATGTGGGTGTGTATCAGTTGACGGAGAAGATTGAGATTCAGAAGCATCGTGTGGATATTGATGAGGAGCGTGGTTTGCTGATGGTGTTCGACCAAGACGATGGTCCAAAACAGAGTTCTAATGTACAGGATAACTTCTGGAGCGAGGTCTATAATCTGCCGATGTGTGTGAAGGAACCTGAGGACTTGACGGCCAAGCAGATTGATTCCATCAAAGGTGAGTTTGCCATCCTTGAGAATGTGGTTAAGCAACGTGATTATGAGGCACTTGACCAATTGGTGGATATTCCCTCGTTCATCAGCATCTTGCAGTTGCACGAGTTCCTCTACAATGTGGAGATTGATGCCCCTCGAAGTCTCTATATGTACAAGGACAAAGGAGGTAAATACACCTTCGGGCCTGTGTGGGATTACGATGCCGCCTACGACTTCGATTGGAACAACTGGACAGAGAATCACACCTATTTCTCCAATTACAAGGAGCTGATTTATGGCACAGACCCCTTGAAGGCCTCAGGAGCAGCTTACCATATCAACAAGTTCTTTCGTGACATGTTTGGCAACAGCGAGTTTGTGAAGCAATACAAGGAGGCTTGGGCAGAGAAGAGCGATTCGATGTTCATCCATCCGTGGGAAGAGACACAGAAGTATATCGATGAGATGAAAAAGTGCGGAGCATATCAGCGCGATGTGGACAAGTGGCCGCTCAAGAACCCTGATTGGTGGGGAGGATACTATGATGTGGATGAGGAGATTGAGAAAATGTCAACTTGGTTGCAAGCACGTAAGAAATATCTGGATGGGGTGATTGCAGGTTATCCTGAAGGAGGAGAACCTGTGGTGGTGATAGCGGAGCCTGTGGTGAAGGTCAAGGATGGCGCTGTGAAAGTGACAGCTACGATAGACTTTGCAGGTGGATACAGTCAGGACTATAAGATTCGTCTCGACCAGAGTGAGATTGAGGCTTTGTTGGGAGGAGCACCTACGGCTTTGGAGCCATTGAATCAAAATGGAAGTGTGGGATGGAACACAGCAGCAGGCAAGTATGGTGCTTGGTTTGATGAGTATGGGAACACCAACGATTGGGGCTGGGGACATGTATATATCGAAAGCAACGAGTTGTACAAATGGTCATACGGTTGCCATCCTTCCAATTGTGCTCCTGGCGATCAGCACACCGTGAGGATGCAATATCGGAGAAGAAACAAGACGGTTGACGTAAAAGTGATATTCACAATTCAATAAATAGATATGAAGAAAAACCTTGAAACCATCTGCATTCATGGCGGATGGAAACCAACAAAGGGTGAGCCTCAACAGCTGCCCATCTATCAGAGCACGACTTTCAAGTACGACACCAGCGAGCAGATGGCTCGTCTCTTCGACTTGAAGGATAACGGCTATTTTTACACGCGTTTGGCTAACCCTACGAACGATATGGTAGCCAAGAAGATTGCTGCTCTCGAAGGAGGTGTAGGTGCGATGCTGACTTCCAGCGGTCAGGCAGCCAATTTCTATGCCATCTTCAACATCTGTCAAGCTGGTGATCACTTCATCACTGCCAACAGTATCTATGGCGGCACATACAACCTCTTTGGCGTGACGATGAAGAAACTTGGCATCGAATGCACATTCATCGACCCAGATTGGGATGACGAGCGCATCGAGAAAGAGTTCCGTCCCAACACCAAGTGCTTCTTTGGTGAGACCATCAGCAACCCTGGTGGCAATGTGTTTGACATTGAACGTTTTGCGAAGATGGCCCACAAACATGGGGTGCCTCTCATCGTCGATAATACCTTCGCAACGCCTATCAATTGCCGTCCTTTCGAGTGGGGTTGCGACATCGTGACACACTCTACCACCAAATATATGGATGGTCATGCAACCCAAGTAGGTGGTTGCGTGGTTGATAGCGGCAATTTCGATTGGGATGCATACGCTGACAAATTCCCTGGTCTCACCACTCCAGATGAGAGCTATCATGGCCTCACCTACACGAAAGCATTTGGCAAGATGGCATATATGACCAAGCTCGTTGCCCAGCTGATGCGTGACCTCGGTTCCATCCCTGCACCTCAGAATGCCTTCCTCCTCAACCTCGGACTGGAAACCCTCCACCTCCGCATGCGTCAGCACTGTGCCAATGCCCAGAAGGTGGCTGAATGGCTCGAAAAGAATCCGAAGGTGGGTTGGATCAACTACTGCGGCCTTCCCTCCAACAAGTACTATGCCCTTGGTCAGAAGTATATGCCCAACGGTTCTTGTGGCGTGATAGCCTTTGGGTTGAAGGGAAGTCGTGAGGAGGCCATCAAATTCATGGACAATCTCGATTTCATCTCCATCGTCACTCACGTGGCTGATGCTCGTACCTGTGTACTCCATCCAGCCAGCCACACTCATCGTCAACTCTCCGATGAGCAACTGCGTGAAGCAGGCGTAGCTCCCGACCTTGTACGCCTCTCCGTAGGTATCGAGAATGCGGAAGACATCATTGCTGACCTCGAACAGGCTATGGCAAAGATGTGAAACACTTATGACCAGCCCTCTTCTTGAGGGTCAGCAAGGAGCCAAGCAACATCGAGCGTTCCACAGGCAAGGCAAAGCACGTGCTCGACAAGCGTACCATCCTGACAGACTGGAAATAAATCCTACGACACGTGACATTCATCCTAAAAAGAAGGAGCACCCGACACTCGGATGCTCCTTCTTTTTAGCCAATACTGTTTTATCCGCCGACATGGGTTCAAGTCACACTTGGAGTTGACTATTGATTATTCTATCACACCGCTGCAACCTGTGCGCGAAGTCCTGTCATCGACCGTCTGGCCATTGATACCTTTGTCCATTGTTTCTCCATATCCTTCCACGCTTCTGGTACATAAAGCAGTGAAGTCAATGGTTTTCTCTCGGGGGTTGTAAGACATGATTACAGTATTCGGTTCAAAAGTGCTTTGGCGTCCATAAGAAGAGCCACTTTCCCAATATTGCATCACCTTCAATTCGGAGGGGGAGAAGGTTAAGTTTCCTCGGTATACAATGGTACCCCTTATGTTTTCTGTCTCATCATATGAGCCAGTCACACTGATGGCTGGGACTTTGATTGTACCCAGACGTTCGCCACTCTTTGTCTTGAGCTCTTGTGTAGGAATAGATATGCTGATATGGCTTTTGCTGATGCTGATGTGACCCTTCACTTCATTCATATCATAGACATGGTAGGAATCCATGGTGCCTGCGAAGGGGCCTGCAGTCACCCTGAAGTCAGAATTGAGTATCATCTCTTCGGCAGGTTCGGTGGCAAGCTTTTCCTCTTTCTGTTCCACCTTCTCTTTTGACTGGCGCTTATAGTTCACCTTGTTGGAGGCTGGGGAGTAGTATTTCTTGCCATCTTTGTGCTTATAGTACCAGCGCGTCTGGATGGTCAGGTCAATGTCGTTCTTGTTGGTCACGCCAATCTTCTCGAAGGGAATCTTCACCTTCTCGCCACACAAGTTTAGGGGAACATTAAGGGTGCTGGTTTGATGGGTTTTGTTGTTGCGCACGCCTATCTGCATTCCAGTGATGTAGCCGTGAATCTTGAGGTCATAGCAAGGTACGTCGCGAGTGTGGACAAGGAGTCCTGTTCCGTCTTTCAAAACCCCTTCGACAGTCGGATCTATGTAAGGCTGATAAAGAGCCACAACATCAATGTAGTAATTGTCTTTCACCTTGGCTGTACGTATGTCAGGACGTAGCATCACTGCCGCATAGGCTTTGCGAAAATTGTCACCTTTGGGTGTGAAGCAGTAGGGGTCTTTAGTGAATTGCAAACCGTCAATTGGGTGAGAGCCTTTCTTCTGGAGACTTCCATCGAGGAAGGAGAAGAATACCTCATTGGGCTTCACATTGTCGGAAGGTATGGCGAAGACAGTGTAATAGAGTTTCTTAGCTTGGGATGCTTTAGAATCATCCGTAAGGTCACCCTTACTGAACATCTCGAATGACTTTATGGCAAAGGGCTCGGGTTTTTCAGGGTTGGTAATATTGTCTATGTGATATACACAATGGTTGATATTATGCTTCCAGTTGATAATGAAATAAGGCCTGAGACGGGCATAAGGCGCACAATTCTGTTGTGACTCCACAATCCCGAAAATAAACTTCCGACAGAAAGCCTCGTAAATCTTGTAAAATTCGGCCTCGGTCTTGATTCCAAAGATGTCCATGAAATCCTGTGCCAAAGTCTTCTTCAGAGCATAGTTATTCATGACGTGATCAAAGGATGGTCTCTGTCCAGTGGCCTCGCAGAGACAATCGAAAAGGTCTCCGAGCATATATCCGCCTCGGGTATCGGGGTCATTGATACTGGCCACATCGTTGGGCCAAGATCCAGCCTTGTTAACCAAGGGCCATGCCAACACTTCCCTCAGTTCACGATCGGCATACATCTTCTCATGTGCCTTGTCCATAGGATCATAGTCGATATAACCATTCTTTTTGAGCCACGCCGTGAACCAATATTCGCTCACGGAGCCAATGCACTCAATGAACCGGTTGTCGCGCATCTGTTTGACCTTGAGCCAATTGATATAAGTATATTCGTAGAGATGCGCTAGTTCGTGAGCCAAAGTGACGCTCAACTTATCTTTCATGTTCGAATTGTAGACATAGGTATCACCCGATATCTCGTACATATTATTGGCGTTGACAAACAGCACGCCGCCATTCGTCTCACCGAAGATAGGTGTGATGTCAGAAATAGCATCCGACACGGCGCCAGTGTACATCTTGTCTGCAATATACACATTCACCTCGTAAGGCAGACGCTTCAAACCCAAACCTTCCTTATCTTGGCAAAAACGTTCGGCTAGCCGCATGCCCTCAATAATATCCCGCACACTTTGAGGTATAGCATTCTGAATCTCTTGTATTTCGGAGTCATTTCTCATTAAGTCATAATAGAGACTGTCTATAGTCAACTTCTCAAGCCGTTTGGTGCGAACATTACGGAAGAGTTTATTCTTGGGCGAGAACTTGTGTGCCTTCCAGTCGTTCTGAGCTCTGTAGTCGGCGTTATTTTTATAGTCCTTCTCGAAGATGCTCTTCGCCTTGATTTTCATCTTGTCAGACAGTTTGGCGTATTCTCCCATCTTGTCCACCATCTTCTCGGCTTTGGCATATTCCTCCGTGTGGCTATATCGAAAATGAACATAAAAGTGGCCACTGGGATCGTTCACATACAACGTGATCCAATCCTTACGTTTCCACCAGTTCTTCGGCCAACCGAACGCTTCCCACCATGTCCTTGCTCTCTCAACAATACCAGCTCGATAGGTCCAAGGAGCCATAATGGCTCCAGTTACCAATGCCACCAGATTAAATTTGTCAGCCACCCACACTGCAATAGGAACAAATTTCCAAGCATACCAACCAACTGTAAGACAGATCGCAATGACCGAATTTTGTCGCGCCTCATAACGCAAGATGCCATCCTCATCCACATGAATATTGAGCGACTGTGTACGAGACGAACCATCGGTACGGTAAGCACGAATATAAGGCCAAAGATTCTCTGGTATCTCCAATTCTTTCAGGTCGAGATCCACAATATAAACTCCAGGAATCATATCATCGAAATCCAGACCAGCATCGATATCGTAAGCAAAGAGCAGTTCATGATCTTGACCATAGACCTTCCGTATGGTCTGTTCAATGCGATCTACCAGTCCTTCGTCCTCGATTTCTGTCACACGGATGTCAGGAGTGGTCTCAAAGGCACCCGCTTTGGCCCTTATCTGCATACCCAATACAGGATTGAGGTTGATAGCCTTGCTATGGCCGTTCTGTTCGTATTCGTCAGTGGCCGTATGGCGAGCAAACTCCTCCTCGGTGATGCGGTTGAAGGCGGATTCGTCTTTTCCGTCGTGGTCGGTGGAACACATGCTGCATGATTGCAACATCGGGAGCATCAGCAAAAGACCAAGTACCAATTGTACGGTTGGTCTTGCCCAAAATTGTTTCAGATTCGTAGGTTTCATGTGCATTGATTAGTTAGTTGATTGTTCGATTTGCTGGCAAAGGTAACAAAATCACCATGAAGAACAAAAAAACCGATGATGAAAAGCGTTTATTTGTATAAAATTTTCACATTCGAGAAAGAAAACGCGCATTCTTTTCCCTCACTAAGCCAAATTATTCGTATCTTTGCATCGTTTTTCGACCAGCCAATGCGCTGGGCGAGTTTTTTTTGCGACCAAAATCATCTAACGACAGAATATGAAACAATTACTTCTTGGTGATGAGGCGATTGCCTTGGGAGCCATCAACGCTGGACTTTCTGGCGTATATGCTTACCCAGGCACTCCTTCGACTGAAATCACCGAATTTATTCAGAACAATAAGGTGGCTCAGGAGCGTGGCATCCACAGCCGCTGGTGCACCAATGAGAAAACGGCAATGGAAGCCGCTCTCGGCATGTCTTACGCTGGCAAGCGCGCCTTGGTCTGCATGAAGCATGTGGGCATGAACGTGTGTGCCGATGCCTTTGTCAACAGTGCCATCACAGGTGTAAACGGCGGTCTCATCGTTTTGGCTGCTGATGACCCATCAATGCACTCTTCACAAAATGAGCAGGACAGCCGTTTCTATGGTAAGTTTGCCCTCATTCCTATCTTTGAACCCTCGAATCAGCAGGAGGCCTACGACATGGTGGCCAGCGCATTCGAGCTCTCGGAAAGCATGAAAGTGCCTGTGCTGCTGCGCATCGTCACTCGTCTGGCGCATAGCCGTGCAGCTGTGGAGGTGGGCGAATTGAACGGTCAGAATCCGCTCAACCCCAGCACAGACCAATGGGTATTGCTCCCAGGCATCGCAAGAAAGAAATATGTGGATCTGCTGGGCAAGCAGGCGGAGTTCGTGAAAGCATCTGAAGCTTCCTCCTATAACAAAAAGGAAGGGGCAAGGGGCAAGGAGCAAGGAGCAACAATGGGTATCATCGCTTGTGGTATCGCCTACAACTACGTGAAGGAGAACGTGAGCGACAAAGCCGACATCCTCAAAGTGAGCCAATATCCGCTCTCTCCCGAAGTCATTAAGGCTTTTGCTGCTGAGCACGACACCATCCTCGTGGTGGAAGATGGTCAGCCTGTGGTGGAAGAGACCATCGCTGGCATGATTGGTGCCGACTACCCCATCAAGGGACGTCTGACTGGCGACCTGCCAAGAACTGGTGAACTCACTCCTGACTGTGTGGCCAAGGCACTCGGTTTGCCTGCTGGTCCTGCTTTCGAAAATGCCAAGAACCTCGCTGGCCGTCCTCCTCAGCTCTGTCAAGGTTGCGGACACCGCGATGTCTATACAGCCCTCAACCAGGTGCTGGCCGAATATCCCGACTATCGTGTATTTGGCGATATCGGTTGCTACACGCTGGGCGCATTGCCTCCTTTCAAGTCACTCTCAAGCTGTGTCGATATGGGAGCTTCCATTACGATGGCGAAGGGTGCTGCTGATGCAGGATTATTCCCTGCTGTAGCTATCATCGGCGACTCTACCTTCACCCACAGTGGCATGACGGGTCTCTTGGATGCTGTGAACGACAAGTCGAACATCACCGTCGTTATCTCCGACAACCTGACTACAGGTATGACGGGTGGACAGGATTCTGCAGGTACGAACAAGTTTGAGGCGATTTGTCTTGGTCTTGGCGTGGAGCCAGAGCATGTGCGTGTGGTCGTTCCACTGCCCAAGAACATGCCAGAGATCACTCGCATCCTGAAGGAAGAGATTGAGTACAACGGAGTTTCAGTGATTATCCCTCGTCGTGAGTGCATCCAGACGGCTGCACGCCATGCAAGGGAAAAAAGAAAATAAGAAATGAAAAAAGATATTATCCTGTGCGGTGTGGGTGGACAAGGCATCCTCTCCATCGCAACCATCATCGGAGAAGCAGCTACAGAGGCAGGCATCAACTTGAAGCAAGCTGAGGTACACGGAATGAGCCAGCGTGGTGGTGACGTACAGTCCAACCTGCGCCTCTCCACAGAGAACATTTACAGCGACCTCATCCCACAAGGAGGTGCCGATGTGGTCATCTCTATGGAGCCTATGGAGTCTCTTCGTTACCTGCCTTATCTTTCCAAAACGGGTACGATTGTAACCAGCAGCAAACCTTTCGTCAACATTCCCAACTACCCTGACGAGGCCGCTCTCATGGCTGAACTCGACAGTATGCCCTCCGTGGTGAAACTCGACATCGAGTCGGTAGCCAAGGATACTGGCAATGTGCGTGGCGCCAACATGGTGCTGCTCGGCATGGCTGCCCCATTCATCGAAATCCTCACCGTCGAACAACTCCGCAAGGCCATCAGCGTCATCTTTGCCCGCAAGGGTGATGCCATCGTCGAAGCCAACTTGAAGGCATTCGATGCTGGTGTGGCAGCAAGTAAACAATAATCACAACCTCTAAAAACCAAACCAAAATGATTCACAATCCGCAAATGGAATGCATGGACAGAGAATCCATGCGCAAGTTACAATCAGAGCGTCTGATCAAGACTGTCAAGACATGCTACGAGAAGATCCCATTCTATAAGAAGAAGATGGATCGCATGGGTGTGAAACCCGAAGATATCCGTAGCATCGACGATATCTATAAACTTCCTTTCACCACCAAGCACGACCTGCGCGATGAATATCCATTCGGTCTGCAGGCTGTTCCTCAGAGTGAAATTCGCCGCATCCATGCCTCATCAGGTACGACTGGCAAACCCGTTGTCGGCACCTACACAGAGAACGACCTGAAGATGTGGGCAGAGTGTGTAGCACGTGTCTTGGCTGTGGGTGATGTAGGTCCAGGCGATGTCGTGCAGGTGGCATACGGATATGGATTGTTCACTGGAGGACTTGGAGCTCACGACGGAGCTGCAGTACGTGGTGCCATCCAGTTGCCTACCTCAGCAGGTAACTCTGCCAAGCAGATCATGCTGATGAAAGACTTTGGCACGACCGCTCTTTGCTGTACCCCTTCCTACGCCCTCCATTTGGCAGAAGTCATCGAGCAGAACCCAGACATCAAGGCAGAGGATCTGAAACTGAGAGTCGGTTTCTTTGGCGCTGAGCCTTGGACTTGGGGTATCCGCCGCGAGTTGGAGAAGAAACTGCACATCAAGGCAATCGATATCTATGGACTGACTGAGATGTGTGGCCCTGGCGTAGGTGGCGAATGTCTGTATCAGAACGGTACGCACGTGGCTGAAGATATGTTCTATCCGGAAATCATCAATCCTGAGACGCTGGAGCCTGTGGCACCAGGCGAAGAGGGTGAGTTGGTATTCACCTCACTGTGCAAGGAAGCCATGCCAATCCTCCGCTATCGCACGAGAGACCTCACCCACCTCATCTACGAGCCATGTGAATGTGGACGTACCACAGTCCGTCTCGGAAAGATTCTGGGTAGAAGCGATGATATGCTCATCATCCGTGGTGTGAACGTCTTCCCATCACAGATTGAGACCATCCTGACTGAGTTCCCAGTCTTCACGCCACAGTATTTCATCACAGTGGATCGCAAGAACAACGAAGACACCTTCGACCTCGATGTCGAGTTGCGCGCAGAATACTTCTCGCCCAACCCAGCCAAGCAGATGCCATTCATCAAGCCACTCTACGACCGTATCGTCAGCATGGTGGGCATCAAGCCAAACATCCACATCAAGGAACCAGGCAATATCGAACGTTCTACAGGCAAGGCCAAGCACGTGCTCGACAAGCGCACACTCCTGACAGATTGGAAATAAGGTAATCATTTTCTATTTTGTGGCGGTCTTTTTCTATTTTGAAAGTTTGAAAAAAAATTTTGAAAGTTTAGAAATATTTTTTGAAAGTTTCAAAATATAATTCTAAACTTTCAAAATAGAAAGGAACAAGGGGATTAAAAGAAAGGAAAGAGGGCGGAACTCACGTTCGGCCCTCTCGTGTTTTCACCTATTATATTACTACCTAATCAAATCTCTATAACAAACCTTCATCACAATGATAAGCTAATTTCATTAACACGCTAATCTAACAAATTGAAACTACGTTGGTGAATATGGTGCAAAGGTAGGGCTTTTGAGAGGAAGTGTGTAAAACAAAAGTCTAAATGGATAGGAAAATTGTACAAATGTATTGATGAAGCGAAATTTTTAGACGCATTTCTTGTTTCGTTGTACGATTTTTTCATTACCTTTGCAAGAAAAGATAAAAATATGCCTTTACGCCATTACCTATTCATCGTTTGCTGGATGCTGGGAGTCAGTTTCCGGCTTTCAGCTCAAGAGAACAATCCTTTCAACATGTCGGCATCGTTCTCTTATCTGACTATCAATGAGGGGCTTTCCTCCAATACTGTACGTGCGCTGATGCAGGACAAGAAAGGTTTTGTGTGGGTGGGCACCAGTCGAGGACTGAACCGTTTTGATGGACATCGGATGGTGTCGCTACGTAAAACACGCTCCATCTCCGTCACTTCGATGGCTGAGTGGGGCGACTCCATCTGGGTGGGTGCTGACAATGGACTATATTTATATCTGCAACGGACGGACAGCATCCGGAAGTATCCGGTTCAGCCCCAAGGGGTACCATCGGAGAGTCTGAATGTAGCAGACCTGAAGATTGACACCAAGGGCATGCTATGGATGGCAACGATGGGACAAGGGATATTGTGTCTGAACACCCAAACAGGTGAATGCCGTGCTGTGCCTGTGCCCGAAGACTCGAAATCATACGGTTGTGTATATATAGATAAGAAAGGTGTGGTATGGGCATCGAGCAACTGGGCTGCAAGCAACCTTGTCAGATACAATGAGGAGAAAAAGGTTTTTGAAAGCCCCCTTCCAACCTCCCCCAAAGGGGGACAGGAGAGGGGCTTTGGAGGACTCGCCCTCACGGAGGATGCCTCTGGCAAAATGTGGTTAGGTGCATGGGAAGGAAGCTTGATTTGTTTTGATCCCTCGAACCATCAAGCAGAAATGGTGCTGACACCCTCAGCGTCGCAAATGCTGCATATTCACAGCATCCTGCCACTGACGAAGACCACCATGTTGATAGGCAGCGATAAAGGATTGGCTTTGGTGGATGTGATGACAAAGCAGGTGCATCTGTGTCATCGCAGCAGTTCGCTGTCCAACGCACTCAGCGACAATTTTGTCTATCCACTGATGCAAGATCGGGAGGGTGGCACATGGATTGGCACCTTCTACGGAGGCGTGAACTACACACATCCCGTGTCGGGCAATTTTACTTCCTATATTCATACGGATCATCAGAACTCCGTGTCGGGCAATGTAGTCAACCACTTCTGCGAAGACCACAAGAACCGTCTTTGGATCGCCAGCGACGATGGAGGCTTATGCTATTACACGCCAGACAACGGACAGTTCACGAAGGTGTCCCTTGCCCAGCAAGGAGAGGAGCACAACGTCCACGCCCTCAGCATGGATGGGGATATGCTCTATGTGGGCACGTATTCACAGGGAATGGATATGGTGGATGTCAACACGATGACTGTCACCCATGTACCTCGTTTTATGGATGAGCAAGGCAAATACTTCGATGCCAGTTCCTATGCCATCTGCTGCGACCGTCAGCATCGCATTTGGGTAGGCACATTCCATGAAGTAGCACTCTTTCACCCCGACACACGCACCTTCAGCGATGTGCAACCAGTGGGTGGTCCTGTAGTGGACATCCTGCAAGACTATACCGATGCCGTGTGGGTGGCAACGGAGGGAAATGGTTTGTGGGCTTATGGTAAATCGGGCAAATGGAAACACTACTTGGACTTCGAGGGCAAAGAGAAGAACGATGGTGCTTTGATTTCCGCCAACAGCCTCTTCGAGGATGGACAAGGAACCCTTTGGGTGGGCATGGCAAACGGTCTGTTCCGCTATGACCGCGAGGAGGACCGCTTTGTGAAGGTGTCCCTGTTGCAGGAAGAGGTCTCTGTATATGGTATAACGGCTGTGGAGGGACATTTGTGGCTCACCACCTCAGCTGGGATTCTCTGCTATTCGCTGCCCAAACAGGAAGTGGAGCAGGTCTATAAGGGAGGTGGCAATATCGCCAGTATCGACTTCTTGCCAGATGCCATCTTCAGAGGTTATGACGGCAAAGTGTATATAGGAACCACCAACGGATTTGTGGCTTTCATGCCGCAGTATATGCATCGCAACGAGGTGCAGCCACAAGTGTTGTTCACCAGCTTGGAAATCTTCAACCGCCCTGTTCCTGTGGGAGGAGAGATTCTGCCCCAGCGGTTGCCGTATCTCGACGAGTTGCGTCTGAGCTATCGGGAGAGTGTGTTCCGCATCTCGTTCTCCGCCATGAGTTATCTCAATCCTTCCGACATTGCCTACAGCTATTATTTGGAAGGGTTCGACGAGGACTGGACAGAGGCAGGCAATCAGCAGAGCGTGACTTATACCAACCTTGAACCTGGCACTTACACGTTGCATGTGAAGGCTGTCACCAACGATGGCATGCAGTCGGAAGATGCCACTTTGCGTATTGTCATCACACCCCCATTCTACTGGAACACCCCTGCAAAGATGCTCTACCTGCTCCTCATCATCGCTGCCATCTTCTTCTTCGTGCGTCATCTGCTGCACAAGAAGGAACGAAGGCATGTGGCTGAAATCCAGGAAATCAATGTGCAGAAAGAGCACGAAATTCAAGAAATCAACAACCAAAAGGAGCAAGAAATACAAGAGATTAATATCCAGAAGGAACAAGAGGTACACGATGCGCGCATCAAGTTCATGACCATCACCGACAAAGACCAAGCATTCCTCGACAAGATGGAGGAGGTCATTGAGCAAAACTTCTCAAACGCAGACCTGACCGTCGATTACCTCGCCTCCGAACTGAATGTGTCACGTTCAGGACTCTTTGCCAAAATCAAGGCGTTGGCAGATGTGACACCCAACGAGATGATCCAAGTCATCCGCCTCAAACATGCAGCCTCGCTCTTATCATCCGGCAACTATCGGGTGAATGAGGTTTGCTACATGGTCGGCTTCTCCAGCCCATCCTACTTCGCCAAATGCTTCCAAAAACAGTACGGATGCACACCCGCGAAGTATAAGGGATAGAGAAAGTTAAAAGTGAAAAATGAAAAGTGAAAAATTTGCTACCGCAAGTGTTTGTCAATTGTTGACGTGCAAGTGCGGTAGCAAATTTTTCACTTATCACTTACCCTTTTTCACTTTTCTTTCTCGGCTTTACGTTGATCCGATAAATGGCATGGAGGATGCCATAGGAAGGGATGACGTTGTAGAAAGTTTCGGTGCGTCCTTGGGCATTGACGTAGCGACGGACGTTAGAGAGGTTGCCAAGGAGGTCGAAGCCATCGAACATAAGGGTCAGCTTACCATGCATGAGACGTTTGGCAAGACGGGCATTCCACACCAATTCGTTGGTGTTCATAGTGGGCTCGCTATATCCTCGACGACTGTACATCGTGATGTCTGTCGATACCTGCATGTCCCAAGGAAGTTCAAGTTGTGCCCTGGCACCGTAATTGAAGGTATAAACGTTCATGTTGGTGAAGTTGTCACGATCGCTGGTCGAGTGCTGATAACTGAGGTTACCGTTGCTGCCAAACTCCAATTTGCTAGTAGGTCGCCAAGTGATTGAGAGATACTCTGTGACGTTGTCGTTCCTCACCACCGACTTGGTGGCAACCATGCTTTCGTTGGTACCGCTCAAATCTACGCTGTTATTGTGGTTGTAAGACACCCGTTGTCCAATGCGCCACTTATCATCCTTATCAAGGGCAAGGTTGATGCCTGCATGTGTGCCCAGCGTCCAGTTGCCGTTCACATTGTCAGGAGTCACCGTCCTCACACCTGTCTCCTTATTATAAACGAATCCCGATGCCACAGCATTTTCGGTGAAATTGGCGTTCACGTTCGTGTTGAAGAATATCTTGCCCCACTTGTCGTGGTAGGACATAACGAGGTTGTGCGTACGAGTGTTCTTCAAGTTAGGATTGCCCAAAGTGATGTAGAGAGGGTTGCTGTCATCACGGATATTGAGCAAGCTCGTCATGCTTGGCGCCGAAGTACTCATATCGTAGTTGGCAGAGAACCCACGGTTCCTCTTATACTCATCATGCATGAACGAGATGCTGGGGTTGATGAAGGCTGTGTTTCGGTTCATGAGGGTGTCCACCTGTGTGCCTCGTTGATAATCCATGCTCTCATGTACCATAGGGATATTCAATGAGAAATTCAACTGACAGAACTTCTCTTCCGTGCTCTTGGAGAGGGAGTAGTCAATGCTGGTATGATGGCTGTACAATGTCGTCTTGGAGTGTGAACTGTTATCGGCATCGAGGGTGGTCAGCATCTCATCCATAGAGGGAAGAGAACCCAAAGGCATCGTCTCGTCTCCCCAGCCAGCAAGTTTGTTGAGCAGATAGAGAGATTGATTATTGTCGTCATGGTTGTAGTTGAACCCGTAATTCAGGTTGATGTTGTTGCGCTGATGCTTGTCTAAAGCGACGCCCATCGCTACACCCACGTTGGCCTGTTGGGAACGAGACGTGTTGGGTGTATATCGGTTGCGGAAATCATTGGACAGTTGAGAGTTGACAGTTGACTCATCGTATCTTCTGCACGCTTGGCTTGCCAAGAATTGAGAGTTTGGGTAATCCAGACGATAGTGTTCAAACTGGTCGCTCTTGCTGTCAGAGTATTCATAGCCGTAGATCAGGTTGAGGTGGACATAATCATTGTGGGCTGGAGTAATGGTGAAGAAACCCTCCACGCTACCATTCAAATCGTGGCCTTCTCCTTTGCTGGAAGTAAGAGTGCGGTTGATGGCATACTGTTTCAACAGTTCGCTGGCAGTGGGAGCCATGATGCTGTCCATCCATGCCTTGCCCAACTGCGCCGACACGTCTTCACTCAGTGTCACGCTACCATTGTCACCTTTATTGTCCCATTTCCGATAGGTCAGTGAGGGTCGGAAAGTCACGTAATAGTGCTTGAACAGTTCACCCAATCCTCGTGAACCGTCCAAAGTGAAGTCGTGGTTTGTTCTGAAATTCCAATTGTGGTTGCGACTCTGCTGGAACGAACGGTTGTAAGTGTCACCGCCTTCGAGGAAGGTGGCACTGTTGGTGTTCGAACGATTTTCGGTATCGGTGTAGGAGCCTTCTGCACTACCCATATATCGGTAACTCTCCTCCTTGTCCCTCATGTAGTTGCCACCCAAGCTATAAGTCGTAGTCAGACCGTCTGTCTGCGACAACTGTCCCCACTCTCCTTCGTAGCCTGGTTGCTGACTGTCGTTCAAGTTATTCACATTGGCATAGAGATTGAGGCGAGAGTTGTCCGTGAAACGTAAACCAAACAGCCTGCCCATGTATTTGGTGTCGAACCTTCCCTCTGCATTGCGAAAGAACGTGGCACCTGCCCCACCCTCTGCATTGGCTATCCACCCTGTGGCATACTCCCGTTTCAGTTTCACATTCATCACCAGTTCCTTCCTTGTCACCTTCTCTCTCGGAGAACCTTTCACGCTTTCTGGTACTCGCTCATACGACTGGATGTGTTTTACCATATACGAGGGCATGTTCTCCAAAAGCAGCTCTCGGTCGCTGTCGAAGAAGTTCTTACCGTTCAGCAGCAAGGCATCCACCTGCCTACCGTTCACCTTGATGACACCACCCTTCTCCAGTTCCACACCAGGCAACTGTTTGATGAGGGCATTCAGCATCGAGCCTTCTGCCAAATTGAATGCATCGGCATCGTACACCAATGTGTCGCCATCCATATAGAATTTCAGTTTGGTGGCTGTCACCACAAACTCATCCAATTCCAACTCATTCTTCTTGGGGATGGTACGCAGGTAGATGGTCTTCATCGTGCGATAAGTCTCTCGTTTGTAGAGCTTTTTCAGTTCGAAAGGCACATACTTAGTGATGTACCCTTCTGACTCCACCTTCACCAGATAGTTGCCAGCTTGCTTGATATTGAAAGTCATGAAGGAACTCTTGTAGTATTCCTCCTCATGATACTCACAATGAACCGTATCGACAAAAGAGCTGTCGGATGCCCACAGCAATTCTGCCTTCACACCTTTGACGGGATCATGCGTCAGGTGGTCTTTGATGTCTGTAAACACCGCCAACTCCCTCTCGTCCTTCTTCGTCGAATCAACATCAGTCTTCTGGGCTGAGGCCATGATGACCACAAGCCACAACAGGCAGGAAAGTGTAAACCACTTCTTCATTTTTAGAATTCCTCGTTCTCCGTTCTGGCGATGATTTCGTTCTGTAGTTGTTCGGTCATGTCGTTGAAGTAGTCAGAGTAACCAGCAACGCGAACGAGAAGGTCCTTATAGTCCTCTGGCTGCTTTTGAGCATCGAGCAACGTTTGTGTATCAACAATATTGAACTGAATGTGGTGTCCACCCATGTTGAAATAGGTGCGGATGAGAGCAACCAGCTTGCGGAGGTCTTCATCACGCTTGAGGAGAGTGGGCACGAAACGCACATTGAGCAAGGTGCCACCAGAGAGAGTCTGGTCAAGCTTACCGAGTGACTTGATGACGGCTGTGGGTCCATGAGTGTCAGCACCATGAGCTGGGGAAGTACCGTCGCTGATGGCAAAATGAGCCAAACGACCATTGACGGATGCACCACACACGGAACCGAAGTAGTTGTGGCAAGTAGTAGAGAGCATATTGAGCTGCGTCTTGCCACCACGTGTGTTAGGATGTCCTTCGATGGCTGCAACGAGATCATTATAAACCTTCACGGCAATGTCATCCGCATAGTCATCATCGTTGCCAAAGAACGGAGTACGGTTGAGAATGAACTGACGGGCTTTTTCGAGTTGATAGTTGACAGTTGACAGTTGAGAGTTCTCTTCTCTGCCCCAGTTGCAGGCAACAGCGTTGAGCAGTTCGTCCATCGTGAACTTTTTGTCCTCAAAGACATGTTTCTTCAGCGTAGAGAGGCAGTCGGTGATGGTGCCGAGACCTGTACATTGAATATACGTCGTATTATAACGTGCGCCACCGCTATAGTAGTCGCGTCCACGAGTGATGCAATCGTCGATGAAGAGAGAAAGGAACGTAGCAGGTGCATAGAGCGAGAACATACGCTCGATGTAGTTGTTGACCGCCAGTTTGAGGTTGACGAAGTAAATCATCTGTTTGTGATAGGCTTCATACAGTTCCTCATAGGAGGTGAAGTTACGTGGATCACCTGTCTCCAATCCTAATTTCTTGCCCGTCATCGGATCGATGCCGTTGTTGAGGGTGATTTCGAGAATCTTGGGGGTGTTCAGATAACCTGTCAGGATATAAGCCTCTTTGCCAAATGCGCCCACTTCGATACAACCAGAACAACCGCCTTCATTGGCATCCTCTTGGGTCTTGCCTTGACGCACCAGTTCCTTCGTATAAGTGTCGGGATTGAAGACGGAGGGATAGCCGTGACCCTGGCGAATCACCTTGGCACCAGCCATCACGAAGTCATCGGGTGTCACTTTCGACACATGGATGCTCAAGCCTGGCTGCAACTCGTGCAACTCTTCCTGAATCTCCAAGATAATGTAAGAGAGTTCGTTGACAGCATTGTTGCCATTACGGTCGATGCCACCGATATTGATGTTGGTGAAGTCGTTGTAAGTGCCAGACTCCAAGGCTGTGATGCCCACCTTGGGAGGTGCAGGCTGGTTGTTGAACTTGATCCAGAAACAGGAAAGCAGTTCCTTGGCTTTCTCGCGGGTCATCGTACCATCAGCCAATCCTTTCTGATAGAAGGGATAGAGGTGCTGGTCAATGTGTCCTGGGTTCATACAATCCCAACCGTTCAGTTCAGTCACCGTACCGAGGTGTACAAACCAATACATCTGAATGGCTTCCTGCATATCACGTGGAGCATGGGCTGGAACCCAACGGCACACTTCTGCAATCTTGCGAAGTTCAGAGACCCTCTCTGCCGCAGACCCTCTCCCCAACCCTCCCCCATAATGGGGAGGGAGACCGTCCGGATGGCTCTCCCCATTATGGGGGAGATGTCCGTCAGGACAGAGAGGGTCTTGGAGGGTCTTCTCCAGCTCATCCGCCATCTTCTCTGCCAACTCCGCATGTCTTTCTGCAAAGAGAATGGCCGCATCGCAAGAGATGTCCATCGCCTGCAGTTCCTGTTGCTTGTCAGTAGCTTCTGGGTCATTGATGAAATCGAGTTCAGCAAGGGTCTTGGCAATGAGTGCCTTGCAGTCGAGCAAGCCACGCTGATACATCTTGCCATCCATCGCCGTGTGGCCACCAGCACGCTGTTCCATGAATTCCGTGAACACACCCGCATGGTACGCTTCTTCCCATTCCTTGCTCACATGACTGAAGATACGTTCACGCTGGGTGCGACCTTCCCAATAAGGAATGACCTCACGCTCGTAGGTGTCAATGTCCTCCTGCGAGATGAGGTAAGGTTGCAATTCGCGATCGTTGAGCGTATGGAGGTCTTCGACCGTATGACAAGTGAGTTCGGGGAAGGTGGGTACCGCCTTAGGGAGAGGACCACGTTCTCCCACAATCAGTTCATCCTCACCAATATAGATGGTCTTCTTCTTGCAAATCTCGTAGAAATTACGAGCACGCAAGATGCAGTTAGGCATCTTGCCATAGTTCTCCTTGTAGAACGCCGTTTCGATGAGCGCACGTTCGATGGTGAGCGTGGTGGGGGTATCGATACTCTGCTGATGCAGACGTTTCACGCGGTCGTTCATTCCGCCTTCATTCTCGGGGTGCTGTAAAGCATAATTCATTTTACTGTGCGGCGCACGCATAGCAATGGTTGTAGCCATATAGTCAATTGATTAGAATTTGGGTACAAAGGTACGGATTTTAATTAAGAGTGAAGAAAAACATCTTAAAAAACTTCAATTTTTCAAGCGTTCAATGAACTTCGTTGAGCTAAAGGTTCTTTAATTCTATAAAAAACGCTAACTTTGCCCCAAATTATCATTTACAAAGAAGATATGGCACTCAAGACTTTAATCATAGGAAGCGGTCCTGCTGGATATACAGCAGCGATCTATGCATCAAGAAGTTCGTTAGAGCCTGTGCTCTACGAAGGCATGCAACCTGGTGGACAACTGACTCAAACCACAGAAGTGGATAATTTTCCTGGCTATCCAGAGGGAACGACGGGGACAGAGCTGATGGATGACCTCCGCAAACAGGCGGAAAGGCTGGGTACAGAGATCCGATATGGCATGATTACGAGTGTGGAACTGTCGAAGGATGGCAGTGTTCCCCACAAGGTCACTACAGATGACGGAACAGTATTAGAAGCCCATACGCTCATCATTTCCACAGGGGCATCCGCCAAGTATCTTGGTCTTGACGACGAAAAGAAATACGCAGGACAGGGCGTTTCAGCTTGTGCCACCTGCGACGGATTCTTCTATCGCAAGAAGGTGGTGGCTGTCGTTGGTGGTGGAGATACGGCTTGTGAAGAGGCACAGTATCTGGCCAGTCTTGCCAAGAAGGTCTATATGATCGTGCGTCGTGATGTGTTACGCGCCTCAGATGCCATGCAACAGAAGGTGAAGGAGGCTGAGAACATCGAAATCCTCTGGAACACGCAGACGGAAGGCCTCTATGGCGACAATGGTGTGGAGGGTGCCCACCTCATCGAAAACAAGGGCAAGGAGGGTGAACGTCGTTACGACCTGCCCATCGACGGTTTCTTCCTCGCCATCGGACATCACCCCAACAGCGAGGTGTTCCGTCCCGATGTGGAGGTGGATGCGCAAGGTTACATCAAGGTACAGCATCCCACAACGGCAACCAACATCCCAGGCGTATTCGCAGCGGGAGATGTGGCAGACCCACTTTATCGCCAAGCTATCAGTGCAGCAGGCAGCGGATGTCATGCAGCCATTGACGCTTTGCATTATTTACAAGAAAAAGGAATCGTATGAAGATGAAAAGGTTCATTCTATTTTTCATTTTTACTTTTTCGTTTTTAGTCTCCTTTGCGCAGTTCATGAAACCTGTCAAGGTGACAGCCTCCATCAAGGAGACTTCATCTACGGAGGCAGTCATCACTTTTGTGGCTACCATCGACAACGGATGGCACATGTACAGCACGCAGAAGATGGATGGACCCACATCCACCACCATCCATGTGGAGAAGATTTCGGGTGCCAAACTGGATGGAGCACTGACTCCTGTGGGCACGCCCATCAAGAAGTTTGAGGAGATGTTCAATGAGGATGTCTATTACTTTGAGAAAACTGCCACTTATACCCAAAAAGTGAAGCTCCTGGGTGGTAAGTACGAGATGGAAGGTTATCTCGAATATGGAGCATGCAACAACCAAAACTGCATTCCTCCCACTTCCACCGAATTCAGTTTCAACGGCGAAGCTCCAGCCCCCAAAAGCAAGGAAGAGGTGAAACCCGAAATCAAGGAGGAGACAAAAGTGCAAGAGCAACCTCCTCTCGACACCAACCTCACCAATGACACCACCCAACTGTCAACTGTCAATTGTCAACTGTCAACTGTCAACTCTCAATTGTCAACTGACACCATTCCCCCCTCCTATTCCATTTGGTCACCCGTGATTGACCAACTCTCTGCCTTTGATCAGGGAGGCAACAGCGACACCTCCAACACTTCTCTTTGGCAGATATTCCTTTTGGGACTGTTGGGCGGTCTGGTGGCGCTCGTCACCCCTTGTGTGTGGCCTATCATTCCGATGACGGTGTCTTTCTTCCTCAAGCGGGGAAGTCTCCCCAACCCCTCCAAAGGAGGGGCTTCTGACCGAAAGGACTCCCACGCTATTGGGGGGAGGCATCAGGGTATTCGTGATGCGGTGCTGTATGGTATTAGTATCATTGTTATCTATGTAACCCTTGGATTGGTTATCACCGCCATCTTTGGAGCATCGGCACTCAACGACCTCGCTACGAATGCGGTGTTCAACATCTTGTTCTTCCTGATGCTGCTCATCTTCGGTATTTCTTTTATCGGTGGCTTTGAAATTACCCTACCATCGAAGTGGAACACCGCCGTCGATAAAAAAGCCAGCAGCACCACAGGTATCTTGAGCATCTTCTTGATGGCATTTACGTTGGTACTGGTCAGCTTCTCTTGCACAGGTCCCATCATCGGTTTTCTGTTGGTGCAGGTGGTGACTTCCAGTATCGTAGGTCCTGTCATCGGCATGTTAGGTTTCGCTATTGCTTTGGCACTGCCCTTCACCCTCTTTGCCCTCTTTCCCCAGTGGCTCAAAGCGGCACCGAAGAGTGGCAACTGGATGAACGTGGTGAAGGTGACGTTGGGTTTCATCGAAATCGCTTTTGCGCTCAAGTTCTTCTCGGTGGCTGACTTGGCATACGGATGGGGACTGCTCGATCGCGAGGTGTTCCTCTCTCTCTGGATTGTCTTGGCTGCCCTGTTAGGTGCTTATCTGATTGGCTGGATTCGTTTCCCACACGATGAAGAGGAGTATGATGAGATGGGGAATGTGGTTATGCATCAGAAAACCTCCATCCCACGTTTCTTCATGGCACTCATCTCGTTCGCCTTTGCCATCTATATGATCCCTGGTTTGTGGGG
>JAFZVN010000016.1 GCA_017617805.1 Bacteroidaceae bacterium
AGCTTTAGTATGAATACTATCGCTATACTGTTGATGTGACTCGCACAGGATTCAAACCTGTAACCTTCTGATCCGTAGTCAGATGCTCTATTCAGTTGAGCTAGCGAGCCGAATGAACCATCATTTCAAAGAAAAAGATTGACTTCACAAAAGTTCCGTCTATCCGTGGGCGCTGACGGATTCGAACCGCCGACCCTCTGCTTGTAAGGCAGACGCTCTGAACCAGCTGAGCTAAGCGCCCTCTTGCCATGTTGGGAAATCCCTTCGGAATGATGCTGTCACACTTGACTTTATCATGTTTTTCCTGCGTTCCTTCCCGAAAGCGAGTGCAAAGGTAGAGACTTTTCAGCAATCCACCAAATCTTTTGGCAGTTTTTTTTCAACTTTTTTCCTTCGAAATCCGTAATTTGCTGATTATCAGTCACCGCCTTTTCACTCACTTCTCAGAAGGTTGTCAAAATCGGCCTGTCATTTGACAATTCCGACGTTCATTCTCATTCCTTCGGTGTGTCCGCCGAACTGCTTGGCATAGCAACATTCAACCGTCGAAACACCCATCTGGTAGGAGCCTTCACGCACAACGGAATACTCCATATCGACGGTGGAGGTGCCACGAGTGAACCAGTCGAAGAAGAGGTCGAAATGAGAATCGCGCACAGAAAGATAGCCACCTCTGCCACCCAGCGACTGGTAGCCAGAGAGCTGTCGGAGGGGTTCGAGACAGGCTGGATGCTGTGCAGACACACGCACGAAGTCCATATCTCGATCGGCTGTGATGATGTGACGAATCCTCACTTTGTCACCTACCTTCAATGGCTGGTTGGGGTCGAAATCTGTCCACTTGCTCTCGCCAGCATGCTGCACATAGAGCTTGCGCTGTATCTTCAGTTCGTTGGTGGCATAGAGCTTCAGATTGCCCACCTCCTCGACGAAGGTCGCATAGGCGGCACCCCAAGAGATGCTTGGTGTCTGCTTCTTCACCTCCAACTGCTGAACACCATCAGCCAGTATCTCCTCTGGCACATCTGCCAGCACATTGCCTTGGAGCACGAGGTTCGCTTCCCTACCCTCCAGTTCGTCACGCTCTGTATTGATGGTGCCATAATCCATGTCCCTCAGCGTGGTACCATCCACCACAAAGACAGGTTTCTTGTTCTCGTGGAAAGTCTCCATAGGTGATACCTGCAAGAGGAAGTCGGCCACATCGATGGTGTTCATCGGGTTGTCCCACTTCTGCACTTGCTTCTGCGAGATGAGCCAGAGCTGCATGTCGTTGAGGATGGCATCTTTCTTGTTCTTCTGATAGATGGCCTTCATGGCTGCCACCTGCGTAGGAATGCGATAATCCATCCAAGAGTAGTAGGCTGCATCGGTCGCATAGAAGCGTCCCTGTCCTGGCTTCTCCACAGTGTAGTCCTTCAGGAAATCGACGAATCGGTCAGCCGCCTTCACGTGACCAAAAGCTCTCAGCGTGTAGGCTGCATTGGCTACGCCATAGATGGTCAGGTCGCGTGGTGCCTTCTCCAACTTGGAGAGATACTCTTCGCGCATCTTCTTGACGCCTGCACTCACTTCACGATTAGGCATGAGTGCCGACACGTAAAGATAGCGGATATCCTTGTCCCATGGCCATATCTTCCACTTCTTCTGCTTGGCATTCTGGTAGGCTTCCAGTTCATTATTGTCGAGGTATTTCATACCTTGTGCCAACATCTGATCTTCTTTTGGCGTGCGATTCGGCAGTTTTGCCAGATGCTCACACACCGTCAGCGTGGTGTAGAAACTGCTGCTCATGCCCCTGAACCAGCTCCAACCGCCATCGCCCAACTGCAATTCTGACAGTTTCTGCTCAGCGCGTTGTGCCCTACCCAGCAGCTCATTTCTATTCTCTTGCTTCTGTATCACAGGGAAGGTCTCCATCAGGTCGATCAGACGGGAGTTGGCATAGAGCGAAGCTGCAAAGTCGATGGCATCGTCCTCTTCAGGATTCTTCACGCTGCGCAACGCCTCGATGCACATCCAAGCTGGATTGTCTGTATATTCCACCTTCAAGACACGGTTGGTGGCTGTAGGCGAGTTCTCGTTGTAGAGTTTCGACAGATCCATCGTCTTCGACACCTCTGTGCCCTGCTCATTGCCGATGATGTAATAAGGCACAGCCTCCACCATCTCTTTCTTGGTCGAAAGTACAGGCAGATGGTTCTTCTCACCATCGCTCACATTACCCGATACAGCAATGATTTCGCAGTCGAGGTCTTTCCATTCTTCCTTCACATCGAAGCCGAAATCGACCCCAATGGTCTTGCCTGCCTCCACTTCGAAAGCCTTCTCTTGCGTCAGCACCACCTCATTCGTCTCAGGATTCAGCAGTCGCATCCTCACAGCACCCTTCAAGGTCTGTTCACCCTGATTGATGATGGATGATGCCACCACAGCCTGATCACCCCATCGCACGAAACGTGGCATGTTGGGACGCAGCATGAACTCCTTGCGAGCCACAGCTGTGGCACGGATGATGCCATAATCCACATCCTTCGTATGAGCAAAGCCCATGAACTTCCATTCTGTCAGCGACTCAGGCAGGGTGAACTGGATGTTCACATTGCCCTGAGCATCGGAAACGAGGTGTGGCAAGAAGAAGGCTGTCTCCGCAAAGTTCTCACGGATGGTGGCGTTGTCGAAATTCTCCTCTGGCACAGGTTCATCTTGGGGCTCAGCCAAACCCGACATCGCATTCACCTTGGCAGCAGGTGCTCTCATCACCATACTACTCTCTTCTTCCACCATACCATCTTCATCAGCAATCAGCATAGCACGGCTTTCATACACCCTTCCTCTGCCAGCTCCTCTCAATCGCAGATAGCGGTCATGCTCATAAGAAGCCAACTCATCGAAAGTACGTGTATAGGTGCGCTCACGAGAGGCATTTCCATAGAGTCTGAACGTCGGGAAGGTCAAACGGCTGGAGCAAGACGGATAAGGGGTAGGAACATTACGTCCAAAACTCAACCCGAAATCCCAAGAGTGATGATAGATGCGGTCGAGCGAAGCGTCATAAAGCACAGACATCATCTCGGCTCCACTCACACGCTTGCCGTCCTTGTCAGTCACCTTCAATGTCCATTGCTCCTGCTGACCAGGCTGCAACTTATCACGGAAGGTTGCCCACTCCAGTTTCAGTCGTTTCTCTGGCTCAACCAATGTGAAGCACTCCACCAGGCGAGAGAATCGGCCGTTGCGCACATACAGGAGTTCCACCACGATGCCCTCGCCCCACGATTCCTGATAAGGCAGGTGCAGATGCTTCATGGTGCCATCGGTCACACCCACCTGATGGTCTATCTGTCCCTTCACATTATACACATTATATATAATATAGGCATCAGTCTCACGCGTGGTGAAATAGAGGTCGATGCCCCCACCCTTCTCGAAGGTATGCTTCTTTGCGTAAGAGAAGTCAGACTCTGTCACCTCATCCTCTGGACGAACCTTCTCATTCAATCCAAGACGAGCAATTTCTGTGACAGGCAAAGCGGAATTGTAAGGCGTGAAATCTTCCATTTCCTCCACCTTCGTACCACTCTTCTCATAGGCTGTCACAGTCAGCGTGTAACGAGCTCCCAGCTTCAAGTTCTTGGGCAGGAGGATGGAATCGCCTGATGTGAACTCACCCTCCAGAATCTTTTTGGAACCATACTCGATGACATATTGTCCCTTCACCGTCACTTTCTCACGATTCAGGTCATAGGCATCCACCTTGAATGCAGCATCGCCAGCCAAGTCAACCACATTATTCACCACTAAATCCAGCGCAAACTCCCTACGGGTAGCATTCACCGTCCATTCCGCTTCATGACTCTCACCTGACACATCAGTCACCAACGCCTTGATGCGATAACGCATCACCTGACGGCCAGAATTCAAGTGTTCCTCAGTCAGCGAGACAGGCACACGGAAGTGTCCATCATCGTCTGTAGTCAAATCACCTTCCGTCAGGAACATCCAAGTGGTCTGCATCCACCAGTGTTTGAACTCCACAGAAGCATATTCTATCTTGTAATGTACCTGAGCGCCTTGTACAGGCACACCTGCAAACATCTTGGCTGTACCCTCAGCCTCCAGCACTTCGCCAAAGTTGCCTGTGCGCGGACCTCCAAACGACACCTCATAAGTAGGACGCTTATATTCCTCCACCCTCACATTTTCATGGCCGCTATGACTATTGTCACCTTTCGCATTGAGATGCAAGAGACCCACCTCACACTCCTCTGGCAAAGCATATTCGAAGGAAACAGTACCAAACTCATTCGTCACCAATTCCATCGAAGTCAACTTTTTCCATTTGGCATCCTCAATGGTCAGCTGCACCTTGTGGTCAGCCATCACCTTCACGTCATCGCCCACCTGACGATAGACAAACACGGAACCCATAACAGTCTGTCCAGGACGATAAATGCTTCGGTCAGTCATGATGCGATAAGAAGTCTCCACATCATGTCCATTGTTGTTACGCCAATTATTGTAACGATGATCCCAATCTGTATAGTCATCCTTCGTCCTGACTGCACGCACATAATAATCCTTATCCAGTTCCACAAGACCATCATCACCCGTCACCTTCTCACCATCAATATCACGGTCTTCCCAACCTTCTGTCCGCTTGTCGCTGTCAGGCAGTTTCTCTCTCCATTGCACCTTTACCCCCTTCAGAGGACGTCCCGTCTCGTTGTCAACAATATACAACTGATAGACATTCTTACTCTTCTCAACCCTGATAATGCGTATGGAGCTGACTGCAAATTCCTGCACACTCTTCTTACCCAAACCCTCAGCCACAAACACATAACGACCAGCAGGCAACGTCATCTCGGTCTCCGCAGTACCTTCCACAGGCAAATCCTTCGCCTTACGAGCCATATTGGTCGAATCCATCTCCAACACCACTTCCTTTTTCTCCACCACATCGCCCGTCAGCTTCAACTCCGAACCGCCATCCTTCAGCTGCGTTCTGCCGACATACTTACGGATGCTGAGCGTCGCATTCTCACAATTCCAATATCTCAGTTTCATCTTGAACGGACGATTGACCAACATGTCATCCACATGCGACATCTCCACCTTGGGCTGCAGCAAGTCTTCCAGCTCCTTTTTCAAATCGTTCTTCCGACGAGAGTTGCCAATATTCTTCATGCACCACTTCAAGAACAGGATGCCACTATCGCCCCATGTGCAAGAATGGTAATAATCCCATGCCAAATCAGCGCCGACCTCTTCATTCTTGAGCTCGAGCACCAACTGATGCAGGCTTTCCTTATACTGGTCATAATTCAGATAGCCATCCTTGACTTCCACTTCGCGACGCTCCTTCAGCCATTTCGCCTTCATCAGACCATAAGCATCCTTATTGCCACGCTGCTGATAGAGTTTGTAAGCCTTTTCATACATGTCCATTTTGGCAGCATGCGTCCACTCTGCATTTTCCTCCAGAAAATCAATCATCACCGACAGCATGTCGCCACCAAACAAGGAGCTGTCTTTACCCTTCTGCGACAACAGCGCAGAATAGGTGCTTGCCTTTGCCCCTGCCAATGCTTCCATATTGTCCAGCACATGTGCAAAGTGCTCGTTACGCTTCTTGTCATAATCGCCACGTGTCTCCTCATCAAAATCCGTAATGTGCGTCCATTTCATCTCCTTGTAAGCAGAAGCCATCATGGCATGCACCACGCTCTGCTCCACAGGGTTCTTCCTGCCCGTCCAGTCTTTCTCTAAGCGATCCACATTCTCCTTGAAGGTATCAGGGTCTTTATCCGCTTCCTTCTGCACATGCTCAATCGCCGACTTCAGTTTCGAAGCGAAATCCAAGCCTTGACCAAAAACTTTGAAAAATCCCATTGTCAACAAAATAGTTAATAAGGTAATAGAAAAAAAACGATTGTTAGTATTCATTTCAATGAATGTTTTGATAATACAAAATAGATGCCAACACTATGGGTTGTGGGGGCAAAAGTACAGCCAATTTCCTTTACGACCAAAACTTTCATCTTAAAAAAACAAAAAACGGCACAGAAGAAGGGGTTGAACATCAAAATAAGAAAAAAATGAGGGGGAAATGTAACGTTTTTGGAAGTGATGGGTCAATAAATCAAGATTATTGTGTAACTTCGCACTCACAAACAATAATCTAACCAATGGAGCAACTACTTCAATTGACGGAAGACATCAGTGGAATTGTGTGGGGATGGCCGATGATCATTCTGCTGTTAGGCACCCACCTCTTCCTCACATTCAGACTCAAATTTCCTCAGCGAAAAATATGGACAGCCATCAAACTGTCAGTACAGAAGGATCAGAAGGCGAAAGGCGACGTGAGCCAGTTTGGTGCGTTGGCCACATCTTTAGCTGCAACAATCGGAACGGGCAACATCATCGGTGTGGCCACAGCTGTCAGTCTTGGAGGTCCAGGCGCCGTGCTCTGGTGCTGGCTGACTGGTGTGTTCGGCATCGCCACAAAATACAGCGAGGGACTGCTGGCCATCAAATATCGTGTCAGCACCCAAGACGGAAGGATGCTAGGAGGTCCGATGTATGCTTTGGAACAAGGACTGGGCATGAAATGGTTAGGCATCCTGTTCTGTGTGTTTGCCGCTGTGGCTTCATTTGGTATCGGTAATACTGTGCAGGCCAATGCCATTAGCGAGAATCTGTCGATCGTGATGGACGGATGGATGATGCCAGACCATATAAAGATGATAACGGGCTTTGTGCTTGCCGCTTTGGTAGGCTTTGTGGTGATTGGCGGTGTGAAAAGCATCGCCAAATGGTGTACGATGCTGGTTCCCATGATGGCCTTGCTCTATGTGTTGGGCTGCTTATACATATTATGTGTGAATCACGCCTTTTTAGGCACAGCGTTGTCGCTCATTTTCCATGAGGCTTTCTCGCTGAAGGCTGTAGGTGGAGGAACGGCTGGTACAGTGCTGATGATGGCTGCCAGATATGGTATTGCCCGTGGACTCTTCTCGAACGAATCTGGCATGGGTTCGGCACCCATTGTGGCAGCAGCAGCACAAACCAAGAATCCTGTGCGTCAAGCCTTGGTGTCATCGACAGGAACATTTTGGGACACAGTGGTCATCTGTGCCATCACAGGACTGGTCATCGTGTCGAGCATCATCGCCTATCCTGAGATCAGCCAGGAAGACGGAGGCATGCTGACCAAGAAAGCGTTTGGCATGATTCCATACGTGGGCACACCCATTCTGACATTTGGCATTATCACGTTCGCATTCTCCACCATCTTAGGCTGGAGCTACTATGGGGAACGGGCCATGGAGTATCTGGCTGGCAGACGAAGCATTGTGTTCTACCGTATTCTCTACATCCTGCTTGTCTATGCAGGTTCGACCATGAGTCTTGCTTTGGTGTGGAATATGGCCGACATCATGAATGCGCTGATGGCGCTGCCTAACCTCATTGCCCTGCTGATGCTTTCGGGCGTGATAGCAAAAGACACGCAACACTATCTATGGGAGAAGAATTTGGACGAGGAAAGTGAAGAGGTAAAAAGTGAAGAGTGAAAAATTATAAAGACAAAAAGATATGATTGAAGATTTGTGTATCATCATGTTGACGGCTGGCATCACAAGCCTGCTGTTCAAGTTGTTCAAACAGCCTGTCGTGCTGGGGTACATCGTAGCAGGTATCCTTGTAGGTCCACACGTGCTTGGCGAGTCGTGGATCAACAATAAGGAGAACGCTGCCACTTGGGGTGAGATCGGTGTGCTATTCCTGCTGTTCAGTCTCGGACTGGAGTTCTCGTTCAAGAAGCTGCTGAAAGTGGGCAGCACAGCCATCATTGGCGCAGGCGTCATCGTGGTGGGCATGATGGTGGCAGGTATGTTGACGGCTTATCTTTTAGGATGGGGAGGAATGAACGCCCTGTTCCTTGGTGGTATGCTCTGCATGTCATCCACCACCATCGTCTTCAAGGCTATTGAAGAAGCAGGATTGCGCAGTCACCGCTTTGCAGGTGTGTGCTTCGGCATTCTCATCGTCGAAGACCTCTTCGCTGTGGTGCTCATGGTCTTGCTCACCTCCATCGCCGTAAAGAACGAGTTTGAGGGTCGAGAATTGCTTTGGCAAGTAGCTAAACTCATCATGTACATCGCCCTATGGTTCGTCTTAGGCATCACGCTCATTCCCACGTTCCTGAAGAAATTCAAGCAGCACCTCAACGATGAGACACTCACCATCTTCTCCATCGGACTCTGTCTTGGCATGGTGTTGCTGGCTGTAGAATCTGGATTCAGCAGCGCACTTGGAGCCTTCGTCATGGGTTCTGTGCTGGCTGAAACCATCGACGCAGAACGCATCGAACATCTGATACAGCCCATGAAGAACATCTTTGGTGCCATCTTCTTCGTCTCTGTCGGCATGATGATCAATCCAGCATTACTGCTCCAATATTGGCTGCCCATCCTTATCATCACTCTCGTAGTGATTGTAGGACAGATCATCTTTGGCAGTTTCGGAACACTTCTTTCTGGCCAGCCCCTACGCGTTTCTTTGCAGACAGGCTTTTCGCTTGTACAGATTGGTGAATTCGCCTTCATCATCGCCTCCCTCGGACAGAACCTCCACGTGACTGACAATAGCCTCTATCCTATCGTTGTGGCTGTCAGTGTCATCACCACGTTCCTCACACCTTACATCATGAAGCTTGCCTACCCTACCCTCACCTTCCTGGAGAACCACATGAGCGAGAGCACCAAGAAGATGCTGGAAAGTTATACCGAAAAACGGCAGGCTGATCATAGCTCCTCTAAAAACTCGTGGGCAAGTCCAACCATCCGCATCCTCAAGCTTGTCTTCCTCCACATCGCTATGGCTCCTGGCATCAACCAATTCCTGCGTCTCTTCAACGAGAACCTCTATGCCCGTGAACGACTGGCTGAATCCCGCCGAGGACTGGAACGAGAGGTGGAAAACACGCTCATCAGCCTCGAAATGAACATCGCTGAAGTGGAAGTGCCTGCCAACTCAGCCTTTGCAGGCAAAGCGCTTAAGGATCTCAACATCCGCAACATCACAGGAGCCAACATCGTACGCATCATCCGTGGTGGCATCAACATCAATATCCCAGGTGGTAGTCATCGCCTTTATCCTGGCGACCGCATCATCTTGGCAGGTTCTGACACCGACGTGACAGCCTTTCAAAAAATGCTCGAAACAAGTCTCTCACCTGCAGATGATGCGAGCAGCGTCAACACCAACATCGTGCTCGACAACTTCACCATTGCAGCCGACTCTCCTCTCTGCGGTAAAAGCATCCTCCGTTCTGGCATCCGTGAACAAGGTAACTGCATCGTCATGGGTCTGCTCCGACCCTCCGAAGACTTCTACACCAACCCTGACCCCAACATCATCATTCAGCAAGACGATGTCATCATCGTGGCTGGCGAGAAGCAGAAGATGCAGGAGTTTTTTACGACGTAAGAAGTGGAAGGTGTGAGGTAGGAATTGGCATGGGGAAAGAACAAATGCAGAGCATTTCCATCAAAAAATCACAGAACATGGATAAAAAAATCCAAATTCCTGATTTTTATTTCCCGATTATTCACTACCTTTGCACCACGAAACCGTCGGGGATGACTGGATTTGACAGCAAGCCGAGGTGGTACGTAAGCATGCAGAGAGTCGATGCCCCTCTCTTAAATCTCAGACATCAAAGAATTAATTGGCGAAACTCGTTACGCTCTCGCTGCCTAATCGAAGCATAGTAGATATGGCCTAATTTCCTCGCCAGGCGGGGAAACGAGACATCGCCCGGAAAGCTATCCGTCCTGAAGCGTTCCGACCAGCGGTGCTATAAAATCGGGAATAGTCAACAGGTGCCTCGCCCTGTCGATGAAACTTTAGAGGATAAGGGTGCAGTTGGTGGTCTTGGTCTTGCTGCATCACGAAAACCCAAGGCAAGAATAAGCATGTAGAAAGCGTATGGCTTCCTTGTTTGGACGAGGGTTCAATCCCCTCCATCTCCACTACATTACGATGATCGGGTCTTGAACCACACATTTCTTCTTGGCCCCTCCATCTCCACTACACTACGATGATCGGGTCTTGATGGCCCCTCCATCTCCACAAAAGTACACACAAAGGCACAACTAAGGTTGTGCCTTTACACAAAAGAAAGAAACACATTACACATTTATTTCTATACTGACAACATTATGTGCGGAATCGTTGGATATTTAGGCAAGCGCAATGCTTACCCCGTCCTCATCAAAGGACTCAAAAGACTGGAATATCGTGGTTATGACAGCGCAGGTGTAGCGCTCCTTACAAAGGATGGCGACCTACGTGTGTACAAAACAAAAGGCAAGGTGGCAGATTTGGAAAGTTTTGCCGCAGACAAAGACACAAGCGGAACCGTCGGCATCGCCCACACACGTTGGGCCACTCATGGTGAGCCAAATTCGACCAACGCGCATCCCCACATTTCTTACACAGGCAATCTCGCCATCATTCACAACGGCATCATCGAAAACTATGCCGTACTCAAAAAGCAGTTGCAGGAGCAAGGTATCGAGTTCAAAAGCAACACCGATACCGAGGTACTTGTCCAACTGATTGAGTATGTACGTCAAAAGCGGAACGTTGACCTGCTCACCGCTGTACGCATCGCTTTACGCACCGTCATCGGAGCATACGCCATCGCCATACTCGACAAGGATGATCCTGATCAGATCATCGCTGCCCGCAAGAGCAGTCCACTCGTTGTCGGTATCGGCGAAGAAGAATTTTTCCTTGGATCCGACGCCAGCCCTATCATCGAATACACCGACAAGGTCATCTATCTTGATGACAAGGACATTGCAGTCATCCGTCGAGACAAAGAAGTCGAGGTAGTCGATTTCAACAACGAGAAGATGGAACATGAAGTAACCAAGGTGGATCTCAACCTCGCTCAGATTGAGAAGGGCGGATTCCCCCACTTCATGTTGAAAGAAATCTTCGAGCAGCCTGAGTGTCTGAAGGACTGTATGCGAGGCCGTGTGAATGTGGAGGCTGATAATGTCACCCTCTCCGCCATCATCGACTACCGCAAGCACCTCATCAACCCACGACGCATCATCATCGTCGCTTGCGGAACCTCTTGGCACGCTGCCCTTATTGGTAAGCAACTCATTGAGGACTTCTGCCAGATTCCTGTTGAGGTTGAGTACGCCTCTGAGTTCCGCTACAGCAAACCTGTCATTAATGAGCAGGATATAGTGATTGCCATCAGCCAGTCTGGTGAAACAGCCGACACCCTTGCAGCCATCGAACTTGCGAAGTCCAAGGGAGCCTTCATCTATGGCATCTGCAATGCCATCGGCAGCAGCATTCCACGTGCCACGAACACAGGTTCTTACATCCACGTGGGTCCAGAAATTGGTGTCGCATCGACGAAGGCATTCACGGGTCAGGTGACCGTCCTCACCATGCTCGCCCTCGCCCTCGGCAAGGAACGTGGCACCATTGACAACGTACGTTATTCACGTGTTCTCAAAGCCCTCAATGAAATTCCTGACAAGATGGAACAACTCCTCAAGCTCAGCGATGACATTAAGGATATCAGCCGAATTTTCACCTACGCTCACAACTTCCTTTACCTTGGTCGAGGCTATAACTATCCTGTTGCCCTTGAGGGAGCGCTCAAGCTCAAGGAAATCTCATACATCCACGCTGAAGGATATCCTGCCGCTGAGATGAAACATGGTCCTATCGCCCTCATCGACGACGAGATGCCGGTGGTGGTTATTGCCACCCACAACGTGCTCTACGAAAAGGTGGTCAGCAACATTCAGGAGATCAAGGCCCGCAAAGCTCGCGTCATCGCTATTGTTTCTGAGGGTGACGAAACCATCCGCAAGATGGCCGATGCCGTCATCGAACTTCCTCCCACAGAGGAATGTCTCGAACCTCTCCTCGCCTCCATTCCACTCCAGATGCTCGCCTACTACATCGCCGTAGCTAAGGGCAAGGATGTGGATCAGCCACGAAACTTAGCAAAGTCGGTGACAGTGGAATAATTTCATCCATCCAAAATACAAAAAGCACAAAGCCATCACAGCTTTGTGCTTTTTATTTTTGTATCCGAAGTGCCTTTTTACTTTCTCAGCACCAATGAAGTAATCTTCATGGCCTCATTCAGAATAGCGGTACCAGAGAAGTGTTTAATCTCAATCGGTGTGGGAGCTTCTTGGGTTCCATCTGATTTCTCGTTGTCATGAGAGGAATGACCGCGTGAATAAGTCTCCTCATCAAGGGCAAATTGTACATTGAAAAGATTGCGACCTGCAGCTTCCACCTTTGTCACCATGACATTCTTGACCAAAAAGACAATCATGCGGCTGGAGGAGTGCATGTTCTGCATGTAGGCATAAATATCCTCCAACTCTGGGTCTGTCTTGCCTATGTAGGAATTGATTTGCGAGGCGAGTGTGGCAGAAATGGCAGCCTGATCGTTATCGGCCAAAGCGTTGAAGTGAGCGCTCAGAGTCTCAGTCACAGCGGTCTTTTCCTCAACGGTCAGTGCCACATTCTCCAATTCATTCATCTTCTTGCGAGCCTCTGACACATATTTACCTTGAGCGAACATGGCTATGTATTGCTCATAAGCCTCGTAGGTGTCCGCCTCAACAGCATGAGCAAACGACAGAGAGTCCAGTTTCTGACGAGCCGTTGTAAGATAGAATCCATCAGGATGGACATCCATGAAATGACGTATGGACTCCATTGACATAGCGCTTTCTGCGGCTTGCCAATCTGCACGTTCATTAAAGAAACGGTCGTGGAGGTCTTTCAATTGTGAATAATGGAACGCATCCGAATTGTAGGTGTCGAAATAGTCATTCAGCGCCACGTCGAGTGAATCCAGATTCCGCTCGTTCTCATATCGCATGATATTTTCATAAACTGTTCGTTCGTCGGCATCAGAACCTCCACGGAAAAAGAGGAACCAGATGGCAGCACAAGCCAGTGCTACAATGACCAGGGAGATGACGGCAATGGCACTCGTCGCCCTTCCCCTCGCTTGATTGTCAGTTGATGACAAATTCTCTTGATTGTTTGTAGATGACATAAAACTATACTCTTTTCTTAAATTCTTGGGGCAAAATTAGACATTCTTGGCGGAATAACACTCATCTTGCATAAAAAATCAGTAACTTTGCAGTTGAATTTGTAGGAAGAGCGATGAAAAGATATATTATACGTGACAGATTTGTGTTTTTAGGAGCATTGATTTCACTGTTTTTCGCAGGGTGCAATTCCAGCACTCAATGGAACGATTTGGAGTTCTACAACGTGGAGAAATTGGAGCAACTAACGGAATCCCCCCTCGACACCGAGGAGGACAGTAATGCGTTTGCCTCGTTGCATAAGCCGGAGAATCGCGAGATGGACGTGAAGGTGGACATGCAATTCCTGAAATCGGGGAATCAAGCCAACGAGCGGGTGTGCAAACTCATCAACGATCAGTTAGTGGAGATTCTGCTGAAACAGTCAAGCGAGATGACGGTTGACGAGGCTGTAGCACAATATATAGAAGATGTGAAGAAGGAGTTCCACGGCGATGAGGTGGCCAGCATTTACTACGACCATCTGACGGGACGTGCGGAATATGGCCGAGAGAACATCATCAACTACCGCTTGGTAGAGGATGTCTTCATGGGTGGAGCGCATCCCTGTACCATCACGACCATTCTGAGGTTCAACGCAATGACGGGGGAATTCATTGCGCTGGAGAACTTGTTCCCCTACCCTCAACAAAGACGGCTCCAAGAGCTGCTGTTGGAGAAACTCATGAAGATGAACCAAGCCCGTTCGCTCGAAGACCTGCATCAAAAAGGCATTCTAGAGATGTCGGACATGTTTATCAGCAATAACTTCGCACTGCGCGAGGATAGTATCGAGTTCTATTACAACGAATACGACATTGCCCCCTATGCCTACGGATCCTTCTCCATTTGCCTCAGTTATGACGAGGTACAGGAGCTGATGCCAATCCTGCAAGAGAATCAGTAAGAGGGATCAGAAGGAGAATCCGTAGGTCAGTTTCAGCGTGTCCATCACGAAGGAGGAACGAATCTGAGCAATGTAGGGAAATTCGCCTACCTTATCGAGAATGAACTGCTGGTATCTCTGCATACTGCTCACGCAAATCTTCAACAGATAGTCGCCACTGCCCGAAACATTGTAGCACTCTGTCACTTCTTCCCATGTCGCCACAGTATCGCGGAAATCGCTGGCGATTTTTTTGTTGATTTGCTTCATCGACACATTACAGAAGACCATGAAGCCACGTTCCATCTTGTTGGCATCGAGCACAGCCACATAACCTTTGATGTAGCCCATGCGTTCCAAACGACGTTGACGCTCGTAGGTGGGAGTAACGGAGAGTCCTATCTGCTGTCCTAATTCCTTTGTTGTGAGACGACTATTGTCTTGAAGGACACGAAGAATCTTCAGATCAATCGCGTCAAGTTCATGTGTATAAGTTTCCATTTATTGAGGTATTAAGTTTGTTCATAACTTGATTACAAATCACATTTAGAAAGATTTCAGTTCGCTATAGAGCCGCTGAATCGGGAGCCCCATCACGTTGAAGTATGAACCTTCGATGCGAGTGACAGCCACATAGCCAATCCATTCTTGCACGCCGTATGCTCCAGCTTTGTCGTACGGACGATAGTTGTCCACATAGTAGGTGATTTCGTCATCCGTCAGATTACTGAAGAATACTTTCGAAGTCGATGCAAATTGGCGGGTCTTTTCCTTCGTTACGATGGAGACACCCGTGATGACCTCATGGGCATGACCTGAGAGTTGACGGAGCATGCTGATAGCCTCTTCCCTATCCTTCGGTTTGCCGAGCACCTGCCTATTGTCATACACAATCGTGTCGGCTGTGATGATCATCTCATCGTCAGCCATTCCCTGTTTGTAAGCCTCCGCCTTTTTGCCAGAGATATACATAGGAATTTCCTCACCACATAGGGAGTCTGGATAACTCTCGTCTATATCGCTGAGCGTTCGTACTTCAAAGGAGATACCTAATCCACCGAGCAATTCCTTGCGACGAGGTGAATTGCTGGCAAGAATCACCTTGTAGCCTGCTACCATCCGAAGGCTGTGCTGTTGTGCATCCATAAATCCTGCGCTTTTAAGATTTGTTCCAAAATATCGCGAACACATCCCTGTCCCCCATTCTTATGGGAGATATAGGTGCTGATTGCCTTGATTTCAGGAGCCGCATCGGCAGGACAGCAAGACAAACCACATTGCTGAAGCACCTCGTAGTCAGGAATATCATCGCCCACGTAAGCAATCTCTTCGTCCAGCAGAGCATACTTCGCCTTCAAGTCATTATATGTCTTGATTTTGACTGCCGCACCAAGGATGACATCCTTCAGTCCGAGACCTTCATAACGGATGCGTACCGCTTCAGTCCTCCCACCCGTGATGATGGCAAGGATGAGTCCGCACTTCACCGCATGCTGCATGGCATAACCGTCCTTTATATTAACGGTTCGCATCGGATCGCCGTTCGGATGCTGTGGAATCGTCTCACAAGAGAGTACACCATCCACATCAAAGAACACGGCCTTGATTTTTTTTAAATCGTAGTTAATCATAACTTTCCATTTTTCAATTCACCTCATGTATACTTTTACTCATGAGTTCATAAATCTTCTGCATACCTGGTTCATCAGCCAAGAGTTGCAGATGTTTGTCAATCACGTTCTTGTCCCAACGCACAGCTGGTCCCGTCTGTGCCTTCTGGGGTGACATCGAATAGAGTTTGGAAGCTGTTTCCTCTATCAGTGGAAGCATCACGCTGAAAGGCAAATTACCATGCTCCTTCAACAGCCGTTCGCCCATAGCAAAACAATGATTGGCAAAATTGCAGCAGAACACCGCAGACAGATGCAGATACTTCCTGTTCTCACTGTCCAGCACATACACCGTATCTGAAATGGTCTTCGAGAGCGAAATAAGCATAGCCTCATCCGCCTTGCCTGATGCTTCAACAAAACAAGGTATCACGCTGAAATCGACTTCTTTATTCTTCGAGAACGTCTGCATGGGATATAGCACACCTCTTCGTTCAAATGGCAAAATCTCCAACGGCATGCTCCCCGCCGTATGAACGAACAATTGTCCCTCTCTCCCGTCCTTCAAAGAAGCAGCGAGCGATGAAAGGGCTGAATCTTTCACGGCAATGACGAACACGTCCGCACTCCTCACAACTTCCTCCGCTTCCGTCGTGCATGAACATTTCAGTACCGCCGCCAAAGCCTGTGCCGACTCCTCCGTTCGGCTCCACACCTGCACGATGTCATGTCCAGCACCTTGCAATGCCTTGCCCAAATTCGTGGCCAAGTTGCCTGCCCCTATTAACACGATCTTCATATCTTTCTTTTATATCTCACCTTATTCCTCCTCAGGGAATGGACCTATATGCACATTCTCCCATTTTAGTTTCTCCTCATCCTGCGGCTTACGTTCGATGGCAGGATAACCAATGCCGATGACACATTCAGCCGTCAAATTCTCCGGATAACGAAGCAAGAAACGAAGTACATTGTCGGAGGATTCACCATTCTCCATGAATCGGTTGCGTATCTGGCACCAACATGAGCCAAGCCCTAAGTCAGCAGCCTGATACTGCATTGTGACAGCGGCAATTGAGGCATCCTCACACCAAGCGTCTGTCACATCCCGATCACCCAGCACGACAACTGCCACCTTAGCTCCTGCTATGAACTGACTACCCATCGGACGGCAGAGCGAAATCTTCTCCAAGAGCATCTTATCATCCACCACAACGAAGTGCCATGCCCTCGTTCCCTTACTGGTCGGTGCCATCAATGCAGCACGAAGAATCGTTTGCAAATCTTCTGGCTTGATATCCTCATCCGTAAACTTACGCACGCTGCGGCGCTTCTGCACCAAATCTCTAAAGTTTTCCATTTCTCTATATATTAATGTGTTATTATTGACGATACATATTCTCGTATTCTTTCTTCGCAGTCGCCATTAGTGTCAGAAACTCGGTGTCGTTGTGCAGACGTACTAACGTGCAAGCAGCAGATAAACGCCCAGCTTGTACATCGCTGGCAAAGTGAAGACCTAAGATAATACGGCTACGGCCATATTCATATCCACGAGTCAGAATGGCATCTTGGCAGTTGGGCGCCACCTCCACCAATGCAAGCGCAATACCCCATCCCAAAATGGAATGCGATGATGGATAGCCAGACGATGTTGTGTAGTGTTCGTTCACTTCAGGCATGGCTGAACTCTCACCCATCCTCACAAACGGACGTTTACGAAAACTCGTCGATTTCATCTGCATGGCTGTATTACAGAGTTCCTCGAAAGTCTTCTTCATCAAGGCGGCAATAGCAGGTGTTTCCTTCTCACTGAGCGTCATTCCCATACTGGGCGTGAAACAACGGAAAAAATCAGTCTCTTCGCAAGGAGCATCTGCTATGGCCTGTTTGCCACGAACAGTCTCTCGTTCTGACTTCGCAAGCCAATAGTAAGCCACATCGCCATAGAAGCGGTAAGAAGCCGTATCGGCAGGAGCGTCCAAAATCAATTCTCCCCTCGGATAGCCCACATTGGGAGTCTTCAAGTCGAAGCCCTTGATGCGGCAAAACTCAGCACGCGCCTCTTCCAAATCCTTCTGATATTCGGACGACGTATGCATCCTTGCCATCGCAGCCGATGCACTCAGATAGCCAGCGTCCACATCGCTCTGCCAATGCGCTCCTACAATCACGCGGCTCTGCCCATACTCATAGCCTCGACGCAAGATGGTGTCCTGATATTCCGGCGCCATCTCTGCCAATGCCAAAGCTGTGCCCCATCCTAAACCGGTATGTCCAGATGGATAGGAACCATTGTGACGCAAATCTTCCTCATTATCGAACTCACTCGCCACATGCTCATTCATCTGGGCAAATGGACGCACACGCATATACTTGACCTTCGCCTTGCTGGTTGATTTGTTACCCGTCTCGCCAGCTCTCTTCATGAATCGCCAAATGGCTGGCGTCGCCTCTTTGCTGAGAGCTATACCCATCGCTTCACCAAACACGGTTGCCATGCGAGCTGTTCCATAAAGTGATTCCCAACTTGCTTGCCGACCTCGAGGCGTGTTGCGAATGGACTTGCCCCACTGATACTGCAAGAAATCCTCTACAAAGAGCAGGTTCGCCGTATCAGGAGGTGCTGGCAAATAGACAGCAGCATTGGGCAATTCATCGGTCGAGAAGTATGGCGTATCCTTCTTCTCCCTATGCTTCCTCTCCTTCCGAACCCTTTTCTTCGGATGCACGGTAGCAGTGACGCTCGAGGTCGTTTGATTCGATTGAGCATCGATGTTCAGAGTGCCACAGACGAACAAGATGGCAGCAAGCAACCACAAGAATCTATGTTTCATCATTACGTCCAATTATTACGTCGGCAAAGATACGGCATTCTATCGGCATCACCAAACGATTGGAGAGAAAAATGCATCGATGAACAGAACAATCTTTCTACTAAAGGCATTTGGAACAGAATTGTTTTCCATTTTGGTACTCATTTCTTGGATAATCCTTGTTTTCCGCCGTACCTTTGCATCGTCTTTCAGGACAGGCTCGCCTTTCCGCAGCCATCCAACCAAGACAAATAACCGAAATAACTAAAATATTCATCAATAAAAACTTCACAATTATGGCAAAGAACTTTCACATCGAAACATTGGCACTCCATGTAGGTCAAGAAACTCCAGATCCAGCAACCGATTCACGCGCAGTGCCTATCTATCAGACCACATCTTACGTGTTCCGTAATTCACAGCACGCAGCTGACCGTTTCGGTCTTCGCGATGCAGGTAATATCTATGGCCGTCTGACCAACACGACCCAGAGCGTGTTCGAGGAGCGCGTCGCTGCCCTCGAAGGTGGTGTAGCAGGTTTGGCAGTCGCATCAGGTGCTGCAGCCATCACATACGCACTCCAGAACATCGCACAGAACGGTGACCACATCGTGGCAGCCGACAACCTCTATGGTGGTTCTTACAACCTCATCACCCACACTCTTTCTACGCAGGGTGTCACAAACACAATCATCAATGTAAATGACCTCCAAGCACTTGAGGCAGCCATTCAGCCCAACACGAAGGCTGTGTATGTGGAAACCTTCGGCAATCCAAACAGCGACGTGACCAACCTCGACGCCATCGCCGAGATTGCTCACAAGCACCACATCGCTGTGATCGTCGATAACACCTTCGCTCCTATCATCTTCAAACCTATCGAGCACGGAGCTGACGTAGTGGTTCACTCTGCCACCAAGTTCATTGGCGGTCATGGTTCTTCACTTGGTGGTGTCATCGTTGATGCAGGCACCTTCGATTGGAAAGCCAACGCAGACAAGTACCCAACCATCGCCAAGCCAGACCCATCCTATCATGGTGCCGTCTTCGCTGATGTGGCAGGTCCTGCAGCTTTCGTCACTCGCATCCGTGCCGTCATCCTTCGCGACACAGGTTCCACGATTTCTCCGTTCAACGCATGGATTCTCCTGCAGGGCGTAGAGTCTCTCCCACTCCGCATCGAGCGTCACTCTTACAACGCACAGAAGGTTGTGGAATACCTGAACCAGCATCCAAAGGTGAAGAGCGTGAGCCACCCATTGCTCCCCTCTCACCCCGACCACGACCTCTACACGAAGTACTTCCCCAACGGTGGCGGCAGCATCTTCACATTCGAGATCAAGGGCACGCAGGAAGACGCTTGGAAGTTCATCGATTCGCTGCAGATCTTCTCACTCCTCGCCAATGTGGCTGATGTGAAGTCGCTGGTCATCCATCCTTACACCACCACTCACTCACAGCTCTCTCCTGAGGAATTGGCTGAGCAGCACATCACGCCTACCACCATCCGTCTCTCTGTCGGAGTGGAGCACATCGACGACATCATCGCCGACCTCGACCAGGCATTTGCACAGATCTACTAACCAGCCCACGCGCTGGGCGACTCTCTCCATTCGGAGTGTTGTCCTACAAAGAGGGTATAAAAAGGGCTGGCGACATACCACGATGATGGTATTTTGCCACCCTTTTTCACCATAAACCTTTACATATATTATTTATTATTACTACCTTTGCATCAGAAATCAAAAACAAACAAAAAACTTCATAACTATGGCTAAAATTGCAAAACAGCTCACCGAACTCGTGGGCAACACCCCACTCCTTCAGCTCAATTCCTATTCCAAGAAGGAGAACCTCAACACGAACATCATCGCCAAGCTCGAGTACTTCAACCCAGCTGGCTCAGTGAAAGACCGCATCGCCCTCGCCATGATCGAGGATGCTGAGAAGCGTGGCGTCATCAAACCAGGTGCCACCATCATCGAACCCACCTCTGGCAACACTGGCGTAGGTCTCGCATTCGTCAGCGCTGTGAAGGGCTACAAGCTCATCCTCACGATGCCTGAGACGATGTCCATCGAGCGTCGCAACCTCGTGAAGGCATACGGAGCAACCGTGGTGCTCACTCCTGGCTCTGCAGGCATGAAGGGCGCCATCGCCAAGGCTGAGGAACTGCGCGACAACACCCCTGGTTCCATCATTCTCCAGCAGTTTGAGAACCCTGCCAACCCAGCCACTCACTATGCCACCACAGCAGAAGAGATCTGGCGCGACACAGACGGCAAGATTGACATCTTCGTGGCAGGCGTCGGCACAGGTGGTACTGTCAGCGGCATCGGCAAGAAGCTCAAGGAACTCAATCCTAACGTGAAGATTGTGGCAGTCGAGCCAGAGACATCAGCTGTGCTCAGCGGCGAGGCTCCAGGTGCCCACAAGATTCAAGGTATCGGCGCAGGCTTCATCCCCAAGACTTTCGACCGCAATGCAGTCGATGAAATCTTCAAGGCTCCCAACGATGCAGCCATCCTCACCAGCCGCAAGATTGCCGCTTCCGAAGGACTCCTCGTCGGCATCTCCTCTGGCGCATCAGCTTATGCTGCCACTCAGCTCGCCAAAGACCCAGCCAACAAGGACAAGGTCATCGTGGCACTCCTGCCCGACACAGGCGAACGCTATCTCTCCACAGTCCTCTACGACTTCGAGAACTATCCACTCTAAGGTGAGCTCTTCACCATAACAAAGTGTGCCGTTTATCATACATTCCAACATGATAAACGGCACTTTTTTCACTTTTCACTTTCAACTTTTCACTTTTATTCGTACCTTTGCACCACT
>JAFZVN010000017.1 GCA_017617805.1 Bacteroidaceae bacterium
ATATCGACTCCCAAGTCCTTGGCGCTGAATTGCGTGAAGGGAATCACCGTCGTGTCGGCAATGAGTGGAATGCCCTTCTCGTGGGCTATCTCTGCCAATGCCGAGAGGTCTGCCACCTCCAACTGCGGATTAGTGACAATCTCCAAGTAGAGGCAAGCCGTGTTCTCATCGATGGCACTCCGCACAGCATCGAGATCCAGCAAGTCAATCTGCTTGGTCTCTACACCCAGCCGCGTGAGGGTCTTGGTCATCAATGCTACAGTATTGCCAAACAAATGGCTGGACGTGACAATGTTCTTTCCTGCTTCCACTACTGCGAGCAATGCATTGGTGATGGCTGCCATACCCGAGCAGAAAGCAAACACGTTCGTCGCTCCTGTCAGAGCCTTCACTGTGTCCTCCAAGTGCATCACCGTTGGGTTCATCACCCTCGAATAGTCTGGTGCCAGCACTCTGTCACAGAAAGCATCTGCCATATCTTTTGCCGTCTCAAACTCATACGATGCAGTGTGATATACAGGCATTGCTATCGCCCCGTATGCATCCTGTCTCGGCAGTTTCGTATCTATTGCTATTGTTGCCTTATCCATTCTCTCAACTCTTTATTTTCAACTGTCAATTTTCAACTGTCAACTAAATATAGTATTCCACCATCTCCACAAGTCCTGCCCGCAACGCATATTTCGTTGCCTCATAGACCGTGTTCACATTGATTTTGCGGAAGATGTTCTTCTTGTGCGTCGTGATGGTGTGGATGCTAGAATTGCGCTCTGCAGCCACTTCCTTCACCGACTTACCAAGAGCGATAAGGCGCAACACCTCGCGCTCCGTTGCCGTCAGCGGATCTTCTTGCTCCTGTACCACCGTAGGCGTGAGCAACAGGTTTGTCACCTGATGGCAGAGGAAACGCACACCTGTCACAGCGCACTTCAGCGCCGTGATGATTTCCTGTGCTGAATCATCTTTCAGAATCATGCTGAACTGCTGCTCCACACTCAACCTGCGGATCAGTTGTTCCGTCAACTCGTCGGAGAACAGCACCCACATTGCAAAGGGGAATCGTTCGCTCAGGTTCAGCAACTCGTCGCTGCTACCCAAGTCGAACCGTGTGTAATCAATCACCACCACTGACGAAGGATTTTCCTTCAGTTCTGCAATCAGTTCCGCACGTCGGCTCAGCTCCTTCACTGCCAGGCCTTCCACGTCCTTCAACGCAATCCGTATCAAAGTCTTTAAGCCCAACCGCGTGATGTCCTGATTGTCTGCCAATATAATCTGTCTTATCTCTGCCATAACCTTTACATGAAGTTTTTTGTCTAAAAATTTTTGCAAAGGTACGATGTCTGGAATTTTCCACCATGCAAATAGTTTGTCATTGGAAAATTATTCTAAAAATAGTCCAATTACAATACAATCTTTCTACACTCATAAGGAAATGACACCATTTTCGCTGACAAAGCTCATTTTCATTTTCGCAAGACTTGTCACGCTGACAAGGCTCTGCTACCACATTTATGGTAGGTCGATACCACACCAAAGGGATTGGGGGGTAGAGGAAATGTCCGTACCTTTGCACCAGATTTCAGAACAAAAGGATTGTTACACATTATAAAATATAAAGAATATGGACATTAAAGCATTTTTGATAGCAGCATTTGCAGCGGTGGCACTCAATGTGAGTGCAGCAACGTCGCAGAACGACGGTGTGATTACTGTGAAAGTGAACAAGGCAAGCAAGGTTTTGGTGGAAAAGTGGATTGAGGCATACAAAGCGGTGAATCCTGCAGTAGAGATTTCGGTGGTGAGCGGTAAAAACGCTGACGCAGATCTCACGCTTGTGAGCAGTCATCAAGAGGGTGTGAACGTGACCTACGTGGGGCGTTATGCCCTGTTGCCCGTCACTTCGGCAAAGAATCCCCTCTTGGATGACATCCAGCGGAAGGAGTGGAAGAGCAAGGACATCAAGAGCCTGTTCTTCACAGCAGAAGACCTCGACGAGGAGTATGAGGAGGAAGTGGAAGGCAAGCACAACAAGCTGAAGGACAAGCTAACGGTCTATTCAGGCAGTAGCAAGGCGTCCTTATCTGGCATTTTCGCTTCTCACTTTGGACGCACCAGCGATGACTTGCGTGGCAACCGAATTGCTGGCGATGACCTCTACTTGCTCTCTGCCATCGATGAGGACAAGGCATCCGTCACGTTCAATGCCCTGAGCAACCTCTACGACCTCGCTTCACGTACCCTGCGCAACGACCTCGTTCTGTTGCCCCTCGGCGTGAAAGCAAGTCAGCGTGAGGCACTCCGTTCGGGCAATCTCGACGAAACCATCGAACTCATCGAGAATGAGAACATCGACCTTATCCCTGTAGAGGAAATTGGTTTCACCTACAACAATTTCGACGCCGACATCGACCAGTTCCTCCAATGGATTGTCAGTACGGGACAGCAGTACAACCATGAGGCGGGCTTCCTCCGACTCACCGACAAGGAGGTGGAGAGTCAGTTGAGACTTCTGGTGCAGAACAACTGACCTCACGAACCTTCAGCTCGCCGTTAGGCAATAGAACAACAGACAAAAAACTTCATACATCATGATTAGGAAAAGATTCATTTTAGCGGCGGTACTGACCGTCGCTTCCACTTTTGCAGCCTCAGCGCAGAAGATTCAAGGCACCATCGTGGATGCCACATCTGGAGAAAGCATTATCGGTGCAACCGTCAAGTATGGCGACGGCAAGGGCGTGACCACTGACTTCGATGGTCACTTCGCCATCGACGTGAAATCATTGCCAGTCAAGTTGAACATCAGTTTTACGGGCTACAAATCGCAGAACATCACAGTCTATGATGACGAGGAGGAGATCAACGTGAAGCTCCTCGAGAAGCGCAGTTATCTGAATGATGTGGTGGTGGTAGGTTACGGTACCCAGAGCCGCACACAGTTGACGGGGTCGGTCACGACCGTGAAGGCCGACGTGTTTGAGAACAGCACAGCCTCTACACTTGATGCTGCTTTGAGCGGTCAGGTGGCAGGTCTGAATGTGACGGCTGCCAGTGGTCAGCCTGGTGCGGAGAGCAGCATCCGCATTCGTGGCGGCAACTCCGTGAACGCGAGTAACGAGCCACTATATGTGGTCGATGGTTTCATCTATTTCAAAGACCCAAGCACGGGCAGCACCGGACTGAGTGCCATCGATGGAAGCCTCAACCCCTTGGCGACCATCAACCCCAACGACATCGAAAGCATCGAGGTGTTGAAGGATGTGAGTGCCACCGCCATCTATGGTTCGCGTGGTGCGAACGGAGTCATCCTCATTACCACCAAGAAAGGGAATCTCGGTGAGAAGAAAGCTCACATCTCCTACGGATATAATCTCGGATTCAGCACAGTAAGCAAGCATCTCGATCTACTCAATGCCTCGCAGTGGGCACGTTATCAGAAGGACTACTGGAGCAACAAGGGTGGCTATACCGATGAACAGATTGCCTCCCTCGGCAAGGGCACAGATTGGCAGGACGCTGTATTGAAAACAGCCGTTCAGCAGGGACATGAACTCTCCGTGAATGGCAGCACCGACAAGAGCCGTTACGCTTTCTCGGCCAACTATACCGACCAGGATGGTATCGTGCTCAACTCAGGTTTCCAGCGATATAACTTCCATACCAATGTGGAGTGGGAGCTGCGGAAGGGTCTGAAGTTCGGTATCAACGCCACCTACGGACGCAGCAAGCAACAGGGTCTGACCACCACTGAGGAGCAGGTGTTCAATTCATCGCCCTTCTCAGCTGGTATCACCAACAGCTTTGTCTATGCCCTGCTCATGCCTCCTGTCATCAATGTCTATAACCCTGATGGTTCCTACAACTTCACCAACCCCTACGAGTATGCTTACTTCGCCATTGGCGACCATTCCTCCAACCCCGTCTATGATCTGAAGGAGAGTGTGGCAGAGAACATCAACAACTACCTGCTCTCGAACGTGTGGGCAAGTTACAAGATAGGTGACTTCACGCTGAAAGCCGCTGTGGGTCTGAACAGCGAGAAGCTGACACAGAACTACTTCTCAGGGGCTTACACCTCGTTGGGTCTCGCCACCCAAGGCATCGGTGGTACGGGCAATCGTCAGACGGACACATGGCAACAGGAGTACACCATCACTTATAATAAGGACATCAACGACCAGCACCACGTCGATGCGTTGGCAGGCTACACGAAGCAGAACACCACTTCAACCTTCAGCAGCATTCGAACCAACAGTTTCACGAATGAAACCCTGAAGCAGTATAACTTAGGCGACGGCGCAGGCATTTATACCCCACAGACGGGCATCGTGGAATCGACGCTCAACAGCGTCATCGCCCGTGTGAACTATACGCTGCTCGACCGCTACAACGCTACGGCGACTTTCCGTGCCGACAATTCCAGCCGATTTTCCAAGCATCACCGTTGGGGCTACTTCCCCTCGTTGGGTCTGTCGTGGAATGTCGATAAGGAGAACTTCCTGGCAGGTGTCAACCATATCGACTACCTGAAGTTGCGACTCACGGGCGGTCTGGTCGGCAATCAGGAAATCAACGACTACGCCTTCACCACATCGTATGCCACAGGCTCTTACGGTGGCTCGTCTTCTTATGCCAAGGCGAACACGGCAAACGAGAATCTGAAGTGGGAGACCACGGCATCGTATAACTTTGGTGTCGATTTCGGACTTTGGGGCGGACGTCTCGGCCTTGTGCTCGACCTCTACTATAAGAAGACCTCCGACCTGCTGCTCGAAGTGCCGCTCGGATTTGCCAGTGGCGTGACCTCCCAGATCCAGAATGTGGGCAACGTGGAAAACAAGGGTATTGAGTTGGCTGTCAACGGCACCATTCTCAAACGTAGGCATTTTGTTTGGACAGCCGCTGCCAACATCGCCCACAACAAGAACACCATCACCGACATGGGTGTGACGAACAACGTCATCCAGGGAGCTGACAATCAGCAAATTCTTCGCAAAGGCGAGGCGCTGGGCTCTTTCTACGGACTCAAATTCGAGGGCATCGTGCAGCAGGGTGAGGATGTGACTAAACTTCCCACTGTGAATGGTCAGACACCCAAGGCAGGCGACGTGAAGTATCAGGACTTCAACCGCGATGGCAAAATTGATGGCAATGACCGCCAGATACTTGGCAGCATCCAACCCGACCTCACCTACGGATTCTCCACTCAGGTGCAATGGCGTGAGTTCGACCTCTCCCTCGCCTTCGCTGGCAGTCATGGCAACAAACTTTACAACGCCCTTGGTCGCCGACTGGAGCAGACGGGCGATTCCTACAATGTGCTCACCACAGTGCTCGATAGTTGGACTGCTGCCAACGGTGGCAACACCCTCCCGCTTGCCAGCACCACACGTCCTTTCTCGTACATAGATGATCGCTATGTGCAGAGCGCTTCCTATCTCAAACTCCGCAACCTGACCCTCGGTTACCGTCCACGCCTTCCAAAGTCATTCCCTGTCAGCCTTCGCATCTACGCCACAGCCTCCAACCTCTTCACCTTGACCCCTTACAAGGGTTATGACCCCGAGGTGAGCAGCGGAACCGATAGCGGAACCTACCCATCAGCACGCAGTTTCGTATTCGGTGTAAATATCACATTATAAAGTAAAAGTGAAAAAGTAAAAGTGAATAATTTGCTACCGCACTTGTAGATTGATGATTGTCAACTGGTTGCGGTAGCAAATTTTTCACTTTTCATTTTTCCTTTTTCCCTTAAGTACCATGAAGATGGTACAACAATACCCCATCAAAGGGATTTCGGGGGCGGCGAAATGTCCGTACCTTTGCACCAGATTTCAGAAACAACATATCAACATAAAATAAAACACGACAAACATTAATTATTTAAGGTAAAAGAAAGGAGACAACAATGAAAAAGAATTTCCTCTTCGCTGCTTTGGCAGCAACAACAATTCTCGCTGGACTTGCATCATGCTCCAACGATGATGACAACAACAATGGTAATCAGATTGATCCAGAAAACGTGGTGGAGGATGACGCCAGCGCCATATCTCTTGTGAACGGTGTCTATAGCCACTGGCAGCCACTCTCTTCATCTTTCTCGTTCATCATCGAACTCAACTCCAACAAGCTCATCTCGTTCGAGGGTGAAGAAGGCGAGGCAGGTCCTGTGAACAGCCGTTTCGAACAGGAACCAAGCACATGGTACCAGATCAAAATCTTCAACCATCTCTTTCTGGGTATCGCCCAAGCCAACGAGGCCATCACAACCGTCACCAACTCCCGTCAGCTCGGCAAGGTGTCCGAGGCAGGCTACAACGCAGCTGTGGGTAAGGCCAAGTTCCTGCGCGGTCTGGCTTATCTGAAGCTCGTGCAACTGTGGGGTGAAGTGCCTGTCTTCACCGAAGAAGGCGGCTCAACCACTGAGCGTCAGAGCATCGACAATGTGTTCAACCAGATTGTCAGCGACCTCACCGCAGCTGAATCACTCCTGAAGGACTACGACGGCGATCCACGTGTCCCATCCAAGCAAGCAGCTCAGGGCATCCTCGCACGTGCTTACCTCGTATGGGGTGACAAGCCACTCTCTCAGGCAGAGGTAGCAGCCATCGCCAACACCCAGACCGACCCAGCATTTGCCAAGGATGACGCCAAATTGCAGAAGGCTGTGGAGTATGCCAACAAGGTCATCAACAGCGGCAAGCTCGCCCTCGACCCCGAATATAATAAGTTGTGGGGACGTGAGTATGAGAGCAACAAACGCCACACCAATGAGCACCTCTTCACCATCGCTCACGACGGCGATAAGATTGATGCACAGGGCAACCACCAGACTCACTGCTCATGGACCTTCCCATACCAGAACGGAGAGAACGGACAGGGCTACAACCAGAACCACACCGAAGTGGCTGACGATGACCTCTACGATGACTGGAAGGCTGAGTTCCCCAACGACAAGCGTTTGGCAGAGACCTACTTCACCGAAATCAAGAATCCAGAGGATGGTCTGACCTACCACTATTACTCACCCATCTACACGCCAGTCAATGGTAAGGGTGTTGACCAGAGCTACGAGAACGCAGAGAACCTCGAAATCACCAAGAATTCGGTTGACCGCATCGAAATCCGCTATGCAGAGGTGCTCCTCATCAAGGCCGAAGCCCTCGTACAGTTGGGCAAGAACGCTGAGGCAGCAGAACCATTCAACCAGCTCCGCACTCGTGCCGGCATCGCTACCGTCAGCGCACCAACCTTCGACCAGATCAAGCGTGAGTGGGACTACGAGTTCACCTACGAACAGTTCTCCGTGCTGAACAGCTACCGTTGGAAGGATCTCATCTCATCTGTCAAGAAGGTGGCCAACTACAAGCACTTCGCCAACGACTGGCAGAGCAAGCAGACCTACACGGAAGACCAAGCTGCTTACTTCACCAAGGTTCACAACCACCTCCGTGCCAAGTACAACAATGTCCGTGGCAAGCACTACCGCCAACCTATCCCAACAGGACTTTCAGGCGAGGAACTCGGCATCGCTCAGAACCCAGGATATTGATTTTCCATACAACATAATTTCCCGTTAATAGCAAGCGAGGGCTGACATCAGTGCGGTGTCAGCCCTCAACATCTTCAATCTATATCTGCTCTCCCCCATATATTGGGTATGCATTTACTATATAAATGGTATTCCCCACCCTGCAAAAAGTCCGTACCTTGGCAGTGGAAAAAGAAACATAAAATGTCATTATAAAAGAGTGTTTTGTGAAAAAAGATTTCATTAATGTTGGTCATTGAATAGACAAAAAACTTCACATCATACCATGGGGTTGAATCTACCATAAGCTACGTTACATAAACCATAATAATGTTAGAATAGTAAATGCCATAACTAAACACAGAGACACGAGACTTAAACTCATCTTTCATTGTCAGGGATGCTTCGCGATGAAGCGTCCCTGTTTCACTTTTAGTTTTTCACATACCCCTTCGGGGTGATTTCCCAGATTTATCAGATTTTTTCATCTGTTTCATCTGATTCATCGCTCGCGAAGCGGGCTTGTTGGATTATTTGAATGCCATTTCATATCCTTTCTTCACCGCCTCCATGTCAGCGAAGGTGATGAATCGGTCGCCGTTTTCCACTTTGGCCATTGCCCAGACCAGCCAGATGGCATCGTTTCGCTTCTCCTCAATCCATGAGTCCACCACGATGATGTCAGTCTCTCGGAGTCCTGAGAGGGCACACACTCGCTGGATGTACCCATGGGTGTTGTTCCCATCATTAGGAGGTGCCCAACGAGCGATGATTTCTCGCACCGAATAGATGTGGTACTTCACATTGTAGGTCTTCAGGATGCGGAA
>JAFZVN010000018.1 GCA_017617805.1 Bacteroidaceae bacterium
GACCCCCGAAGGGGGAGGGCTTACGCGATGTGGAAGATAACGTAAACGATAACCTTAACGCTAACTCTCAACTGTCAATTGTCAACTCTCACCTGTCAACTGAACGAACCTTGTACATCTTTGACGCTTGCATGCGTGAGGCTGGCTTGCAGGAGAATGACTTGGTGGAGGAAGGTGGCAGGCACAATGCGCTGAAGAGCATCCTGAGTGTGGGAGCCACACAGCTGCTGACCAAAGAGGAACTGATTGGGGTGTTGCAGGTGAGGATGGCGGCTAACTGGCAGGATGCGAACATCCAGACGCTGGTGAATGACTTCTATCAGAAATATACGGATTCGAGCCAGAAGATGACCCAGTTCCAACGCAAGGTGTTTGCCAAGAGCAGAAAGCTTAACCTTAACGATAACCTTAACCTTGACGAATCCTCGCCGGATGGTCTCCCCATTACGGGGGAGATGTCCGAAGGACAGAGAGGGTCTTCTTTTACGAAAATGCCTATGGGCATCAAAGACTCCATCGAGGCGGTAGGTCCTCAACTGGAAATGCCTGTCTTGACCGCCATCTGTCCATGCATCGGGGCATTGGCTACGGGTGTGGTGCTGGATGTGCATGCTCAGAAGAAAGGGCTGAACCTGATCTCCTACATCGCTGGCGACTTCGCCTCGGGCAAGGGAAGCATAGACCCTGTGGTGGAGGCTTGGATGAGCGAGGTGATTGCACTCGACAAGATGTATCAGCAGCAGGAGGAGGAATACCGCAACAAGAAAAAGGCGGCGAAGAACAAGAAGGAGCAGCCAGAGGAACCCAATCTGCCTGTGCGCTACATCACCCTGAACAACACGGTGGCGAAGCTGGCTGAACGTCTGGCGAACACCGAAGGGAAACATGCCTTCTCGTTCACGCCTGAAGCGGACACGGTGGCGCAGAAGTGGCGTTCGGTCATGAGCGACTTCTCGGTGATGTTGCGACAGAGCTACGACGGCAGCAAGTTCGAAAGGGAAGCCAAGAGCGTGGAGGCGGTGAACGTGCACATCGACAAGCTGTTGTGGAATGTATGCATGTGTGGAACTCCCGATGCCCTTTATCGTGTGGTCTCAAACTATACCGACGGATTTCAGAGCCGAATCGCCATCGCCCGCACGCCCGACAACACCTTCGCACCCTTGGAGGAGAAGCCTCATGTGTTGACCGATCGTCAGAGGAGCCGCATCCAGCAGATTGCCCACTTGCTGCCGCTGATGCAAGGGGAGGTGGTGCTGCCTAAACTGGAGGCGAAGGGTCGTGAGTGGCTGGAGAAAATTCGCTTGGAGACGATGAAGAACGATGATCGTACCAAGGCTCGCCAGCGCATCCGCGTGTGTGTGACCGCCCAGCGAATGACCTGCTGCGTGATGCTCTGCAAGGTGTGCGAGATGCTCATCCAGAAGCATGGTCTCAACGGCGCGGAAACCATCTTGAAGCAATGCCCCAACCGATGGAAAGAAGTGCTCCTGAAGGCGCAGACACCTCAGATGCTGGAAATCTATGACGTGATCGCTGACTCGCTCCTGGAAAATGCCCTCTTCTTCTTCCGCGACCGCATTGAGAACGCTTTCAGCAGCCGTGACTATGCAGGTTGTCTGAGCGGCGAACGTACGAAACGCGGCAAGAACGACTCGATCTATGAGCGACTGGATGTGCAGTTCACCTTCGAGCAGGCCATGCAGCACAGCGTGGCTGTCAAAGGGGCAGGAGTGACTCGCAACACCGTGATACAGATGTTGAAGAACTGGCAAAGACAGGGGCTTATCGTACAAACGGAAACAGGAAAGTTTCGGAAGATCGAGAGTGTCTTGAAAGTTTAGCATGTCATGATTGTCAAAGTCATTATTGTCATTTTCAAAATATGAAAAATAAATATTTACCGAGGGGTTTGCGCAATCGCAACCCCCTCAACATCAGAAAGAGTGACCAGCTTTGGGCAGGTCAGACAGGGAATGACGGTGCGTTCTGCATCTTCCTGAGTAATGAATATGGCTATAGGGCGGCCTTCCGCATCCTGAAGACCTACAATGTGAAGTACCACATCTATTCGGTGCGAGAAATCATCAGCAGGTGGGCACCTCCGAATGATGGGAACAACACACGTGCCTACATCGAGAGAGTCTGTGCCCTCTCAGGACTCCGAGAGACGGACATCATCGTGGTGCAGCCCAGTGATGGCGACCCTTACAATGTCGTGATGCTAGTATGGGCAATGGCGATTGTGGAGAATGGTGAGAGGTACAAGAAACTCATTGATAGAGGCGAAATCTGCAAAGGATATGACCTCGCCTTTGGACAAAGATAATAAGTTACCTCACCAATGAGAATTTCATGCTGACACCGAAGTCGGCAGTGGTGGTGGGGTAGGCGGATTGGGAGACGAGGGGAACGTTGCGCTGCCAGTCGAAGAAGCCGGAGAGGGTGAGGAGGCGGCTGAAGGTATAGTCGGCCTGCATGGTGAGCTTGTAGGCAGTGGCTCCGCTGGTGGCTGTGGTGACAGCTGTCTGGATGTTGCGGTTGAGGGCGTTCTGCAGACGATAGGAGAAGTCGGCCTTGACGTTGAGGTCGTGGCTGATGGTGCTTCGTGTGCGAGCGTTGGTGTTGCTGCTCTTGGTGTCCTCTTTCTTGTTTTTGGACTTCGACTTCGATTTGCGTGCTTCGTTGCTCTGGATGGACTTGGCACCAAAGAGGTTGAGGTCTTTGATCTTATAGCCCAAGCCAATCACAATGTCGTTGGAGAAGTTCTCCGTGAGTGCCACGCTGGTCATGGAGAGGTTGAGCGTGCGGGTCTTGTTGTATTGCAGTTTGGCTGTGAGTCCGCTGTTGAAGGACATATCCACACCGATGAAAGGCGAGAAGGACTCGTTGATGCTGACGGTGGACACGTTGTACATGGAGCTTGGGATGGGGTTGCCGGTGGTCACATTGCTGATGAAGCCCCAGTCACCCATGTATTCCATGAAGTTGGAGTAGGAGTTGTAGGCGCCAACGGAGTAGATGCTCTTGTAGGCGTGGTTGATGTTGAACGACTTGACGTGGTCGCCCAACCAAGGGATGAGTTTGGTCAGACCTGCATACTTCACACTCCAGTTTGGCATCAGACGTTTGAGGGCTGGGAAAATGTCGAGCGGTGTGGATGCCGCATTTCCTCCGCAGTAGGCTGAGAGGAAGGCGGGTACCATCACATCGGCTGAGTAGAGTTCCACACCTCCATTTTCTGGGTTGTAGGCCTTGCCTGCCCATTCTGTGCCAGCACTCTTCGGATAGGTGGCCGATGCGTATTTCTGCTCCAGACGCTCTTGGATGACGGACATGTTCTTGAGGAACTTGTCGAAGTGCTTGGAGTGGTAGTTGTTGTTGATGTTGCCACCTGACTCGAAGGCTGAACCGAAGGAGATGACGGTCATGGAGAATGAACCGCTCTGGGTGGTAGGCATGCCGTCGTACATGAACTGGATGCGCTTCGACTTGTTCACGGTGCGTACAGCGTCGAGGTCAATCTTGAAGTCCTTGAAGGGTTCGAGGGTCGCCTTCAGTTGCAGGTCTTCCATCGCTGCTGTGCTGGCAGGGGTGGTGATGTTGGAGTCGTTCTGCATCAGCCATCCGTTGCGTGCAGCTTGATCGATATAACCATCACCCACAGCACCAAAGGCAAAGCCCAAGCCTGGCGAGAGGACGCCATTCACGTGCTTCTGTCCGAAGGCGTCGCCCACTTCGGTGCGGAAGCCTGGCAGGGTGAGGGAGTAGGTGTTGCGATAGGAGATGCTGGCTGTTCGCAGGGTCATGAGACCACGAGCGAACACCTGTGCGGTCTTGTACCACGTGAGGTTTTCGAGCGGCTGCTTTGCCACCACGTTAATCTTCACAGGGATGCTGTCGTGGTTCTTCACCTTGATGGTGTTGGCATCGACCTTCTTGTATTTCAGTTTGTAGGTCTTGCCCTCGGCGGTGGTGGCACGTACCACGAGACGTTTGGAGTTCTGTCCGTGCTTCACTTCCACATCGGTGGAGTCGTTGAGTGCCACTTCCTTTGAGAATCCTTTGCTCTTCTTGTCGTCTTTCGCTTTCGCGTTCTTGTCGTTTTGAGCCTTGGCATTCTTATCGTTCTTGTTGTTCTTCTGGTCTTGTCCCTTGGCATCCTCCGTGCCCTCAGCCTCCTTCTTGTCCTTCGAGGTCTTTGTGTCCTTGGCAGCAGTCTTGGCATTCTTGCTGGCTGTGGTTCGGCTGTTGCTCTTCTTCGTGTTGCCAGAGAGTCGCTTCTCGGTATCTGCCAAGAACTTCCACTTCTTGTAGAGGGTCTCGAAGTTGAGTTGACCGTTCAGGTTGACGGTACGCTGGGTATTGACGGTGTGGCCCAATGAGGTGCCATCTTCGAGTTCTGTGCCTCGTGTCCAGTTGTAGTTGGCATTGTAGGAACCATCGGCTGTCATCCAGTCGAAGAGCGGAATCTTGTTGAGCGGCACTTGGTAGGAGCCTGTGAAGGTGCTGCGATAGGTGAGTGGACGTCCAAACGATTTGAGGCTTTGCTTCACAGAGTCTTTCCATGCGCTGTACTCGTCAGGATAGAGGTGTTTGTTCACCACCACGTAGGGTTCCTCAATCTCTGCATGGGTGGAAGAGGTCCATGACATCTTCATGGCCTTGAAAATGTCCCAACGCACGGTGAGGTCACGATTCCAGAGGAACTGATCAGAGAAGGTGACAGGCAGTTTGGTGCTGCTGTTGTCGATGTCACGCTCCTGGAACTCGTAGTAGTTGCGTGTGATGTCGGTGTTGAACGAGACACTCTGAGGCAACCACTGCAGGTTTTGTGCCTTCACGATGTCGAGCCACTTCGACTTGCCCTTCAGGTTCTTGAATGGTTCGAGCGGCTTGTACTTGGGCGAATAGTTGTAGGAGAGGTTGAACTTCCAATTCTCCTCATTCTCATAGACGGTGGTCTCACCAGTCTTGTAACGCTGGCTGTAGCTGTAGCTGACGGTGAAGTTGGCTGGGTCGAAAGGCAGCGGCTTGCGGCTCTGCACACCACTTCTCCAGTTGCTCAGCGAGAAGTTCTTGTTCTTCACCACACTTTCTGTCAGGTTGCTGAGCGAGTCACGTGCGGCCTTGTTCTCACACTCGTCGAGGGCATCCTTCAGAAGCATGTCGGTGTCGAACGGATTGTATTTGGGCGAAATCTTCTGCCAAGAATAAGAGTAGTAGAACGGCAGGTTCATCTTCCACTTCTCAGGGAAGAACTTGCCTAACTCAATCTGGGTGGTGATGCCCCATTCGTAGAGGTTGTCGTTGCGACGTTCAGTCACACCTTCCTCAATGCCACCAAAACCTGCTGTCTCCACGTGACCAGTCACATTGACAGAACCGAGGTCGGACAACTGCACGTTCAGGTTTCCTTGTGCAGCCCAACCGCCTTCGTTGGAGTAATCCTGCATGCGCAGCTCATTCACCCACACTTCCACGCTACCTGTGCGACGTCCGTTGTTGCGCACACCAATCATCATGGTCTTCACCTCGCCCAAAGACGGATTGCCGACAATGCTGATCTTGTTGTTGGGACGGTTCTCGTCGTAGATGTAGTAGAGTTGGGTGTAGCTGGCTGTGCCATTGGCTCTGGCCTTGTTGCGCTCGTGCTTCAGGTTGGTGAAGGCTGAGAAGTCGATGTCGAGCATGTTCTCCTCTGGCCACACCGCCTTACAACCTTGTGTGGTGTAGGTGTCGTAGTGACCCGCAGGTGTGAGTTTGAGTGGAATCTCATACTCGTAGTAGTTGCTCTTGTAGTCGCTACCGATGCGGAAGAAGATGCTCATCTGGTTGTCTTGCAGTTCTGTGTCGCTGGTTGGCGCATTGGCATGAACGAACATCTGCAAGTGCTTGTAGTGACGTAGGTCTTTGTTCAGATTCTTATAGACGGCACGTGCATCGCCTGTGGCAAGGTTCTCCACCGTCAGCGCCAACGCTGCCTCGTTCTGCTGGGTGAGCTGAGGCTGTGAGGGGTCGAGAATACGGGTGATGCCAGGAGGCAATACATAGTTGACAGGGGTCTTGTCGTTGTGCTCCTCGATGTTGACGGAGGAAGGAACCATGCTGCCGCTCACGCTGGGCTTGTCGCCAGAGAAGAGTTGCTGGGTATAGTTGCGCCATTCACCCTTCACCAAGTCGAGATTGGCCAGACGTACCACGACAGGCTCTTCGAAGCCCGTCATGTACATACGCATGAAGCGGATGCTGGAGAAGTCGCTGATGCTGCCTTCCTTGCCTTCGTATTCTTCCACAGGAATGCGGAACTGGTACCAGGTGGCTTTCTCCTTGTTGCCATTGCGGAGCGACACACTGGTCTCTCTCGAACCCACAATGAAGTTTCTGCCCACAACCATATCCTCTGGTCGGAGGCTGACATGATACTCGAAGAAGTTCTCGTACTCGTTCATCGTGTAGTCGGAATTGACATCCTCTGCATCAGGTGTGCTCTTGTAGGCGGTTGAGTAACTTTCTTGTGACTCGCTGGTGTTGGGCGAGTTGCCTTCAGGCGAGTTGATGCGCTTGTAGCGGTCGAGGATGGACACACGGTTGGCATCGAAATCGCTGCCTCTGAAGTAGTGGTAGTCATCGCCTGCAGGGTCAGCGTAGATGGAGTCGTAAACAGCTTGGCTCACCTTGTCCTTGATGGCGTTCAGGTAGTCGGCATAGATGCCATAGGTACGTTCGTCGGCATCAGCAAGACCATTCAAACCAATATCTTGGCGTTGACGGGCACCACTCTCGTTGGAGAAGGAATAAACCACAGACTTCTCGCTGGGCACACGTCCCCAAGTGGTTTCTGTGTAGGTGGAGGCACTGTTGACGGGCATACCGCTCTCGTAGAACTTCTTGCCATCCTTCAGCACATCCTCGCTGATGTCGCCCAAGTTGATGTAGAAGTCACCTCCAAAACGATGGTCGTTCTTTGAGTAGATGAAGGGATCGAGCATCCAGAACTCGATGTACTGCACATTGCTGCTCTCGAAGTCGCTCTGGTCAATCTTTCGCATCATACCGCCCCACCGTTGCTTGGGATTGTTCAGGTGACCTTTCTCATCTACATCGGTGTCGAGGTTGTAAGGACCACGCTCGTTGGGATAGTAAGCCATATTGAGGATGGACAGCGTGTTGCTCTCGCCCATGTTGGTGTCGCGATTGGGATAGACCTCACGTACATAAACCTCACGCACATAGTGGTTGGAGAGCTGGTCGAGGTCGTTCTTGATGTGGGCAGGTGTGAGCGATGAGGAACGGCGTGTGAAGAGAGGCTCGATGTTGTACCAAGCCAAGCGAGCACGGTTGTAGCCGTATTTCACATCGTTCGACAGTTTGCCGTATTGCAGATGGGATGGGGTAGAGGAGAGCGTCCATTCCTTCGGATTGCTTACGTCAAGGGCTGTTCGTGTGTCTTCGAAGTCATCCAGATAGGAAGCGTTACCCTGTGTCTCCTTCGATTCGCCTGCCTTCAGTTGGGCATATTCGCCTGTGAAGGAAATGGAAGAAGGCGCACTGAGGTTGAGGAATGGCAGTTTGTCCAGCATGTTCGTCAACCACTGCGAGTTCTGTTTCCAGTTCATGTGGAATCCCCAGATGGTGTTGTTGAGCGGCTCTGAACCCATCGTCACTTTGGAGTAGAGCGGCTTCTCGCTCACCTTCATCCAAGTACCTCCGATGTTGAAGTTCTTGGTGAAGTCGTATTCCCAGTTCACACCCATCATCGTCTTGCGCATGAAAGTGATGGCATCCACATTTTCGAGGCTCACGCTCACATTCGTTCCTGCATCGATGATGCTCTGGTTGATGATGGTCACATCGCCTGTAGAATAGCTGACGGTATAGTCGGTGTTTTCTGTCAGGGTCACACCACCAGCCGTCACAATGACAGAACCCTGGGGAATGTAGCCATCCGACACATGGATGACACTTCCGCTGGAGGCCTTGTATTCACCCACCAGCGAGAATTTGTTCTTTTCGGCAATCTGCTTGGCGACGGTCTTGGTCGAGTCGTACAGCTCGTCGTAGCAGTATTTGTCAGCAATGGCGTCATTGCCTATCTTCTGTCGCAGCCAATCACCAAAGGGTTCCACCACAGGGAAGATGACACGTCCTGTCTGTGACTGAATCGTGTAGCCTTCGATGAAGTCGAATCGACCGTTTGGATTGGTCTTGTCGTTGTCGTCCAAGCGGTCGAGGTTCAGCATCTTCAGCAAGGTGGTCTGCTTGAACTTCTCCTCTGGAATGTAGTTGAGGTTCACACCTGTGGTGTCGCTCAGATACTTGATGTCCATCTTGAACTTCTCTCGCTGAATGGAGACGGCTCGCAGGTCATACACGTTCTTCATCATCAAGTCCCAGTTACCCATTCTGGGTGAGTTGCTGGTGTTCTTCAACAGCTTCACATACAGCGCCTTGTCGTTGTCCTTCTGGTCGGCTGAGAACTCACCCACCTGATAGGTCTGACCATTGTAGGTGTATTCGTAAGCCACTGCCAACACCTGATTGGCTTGAAGGGTTGTCTTCAAACTCACATAACCCAAATGCTGGTTGAGGGTGTAGTCGGACGAAGAGAGCAGACGGGCATTCTCCACCTTCTCATACTCGATACCACCTTGCATCACAGGGTCTAAAACCACGCTGGTTTGATCCATGTTGCGAGCATCGTTGTAGGTGCTCACCATCTGTGAGTAGAGCGTGTTGCTGCCGTTGCTGGGCACGTTGCTGCCAGAGCCTACCCAAGTGCCGTTGGTGATTTTCTGATTCTCAGCCAAATCCACCAAACCGATGATGTTACGTGTGTTTTGGGTCTCACCACCTGTGTTAGTAATCCACAACTCGATGCGGTTGATGGTGATACCGCTGGTGATGTTTGGAAGGGTAGAGCAGGCACGGTCGTAGGTGTCGTGGAAATAGTGAGCGAGGAAGAAATGACGGTTTTCGTCATATTCGTAAGCCTGAATCTCGTAGGTGGCCAATTGATTGCCTCCTCGGCTGTTGACGGTGGTCGATTGCGATTTCTTCTGACTGACAACGGTTTGCAGTTTCAGTTTGCCAAATTGCAGGTCTGTTCTGATACCAAACAGGGCTTGCGAACCCTTGATGAGGCTCGAATTGGTGGGGAAATCCACATAACCACCCTCCAATTTCTTCACAATCTCATCTTCCTTGCCTTCGTAGGCGAGTTTCAGGTTTTTCTTGTCGAAATCGAAAGTGGATTCCGTGTTGTAATTGATGTTGAAGCCCATCTTGTCGCCCACTTTGGCATCGACGCTCATGTTGATTTTCTCGTCAAAGTCAAAGGCTTTGGTCTTGCGGCTACGTTCGGAGAGCGAAGGGTTGTCCGTGAACTTGTAACTGTAGCCAAACTTCAATTCCGCACTACCTCGTGTGCTGATTTGCACACCACCAGGACCGAAGATCTTCTCGGCAGGACCTAAGTCGAAGTGCATGTTGCTGAAGTCGAACTTGTCCTTGCCCTTCGTCACAAACAGCGAGTCGTTCCTTACCTTGAAATAATCACGGAATGACTTCTTCTCATTCCATCTCAAATACTCCTCTGGTGTCATCATCCAAGGCTGACTCAGGAACCCATCGCCCAATTTTGTTCCGACTTTGTAAAGTCCTGATTTCTCGTCATATACGGCAGTGTCAGGCTTTAGGTTCTCAGGGTCTTGCAAGTCCATCGAGAACTGTTCTCCATGCAGATCGTTGGGGTAATCTGTCTTCTTCACCTTTACCGTGTCAGGAGCCTCTTGTGGACTTGGCGTTGTCGTAGTTTTCTCAGACACAAAAAGTTCTGACGAGAACACATGGCTATTGCTCACTTCCGCAATAGCACTCATGCTCGTCATAACCAATAAGATATATAATATATTTCGAAGTGTCTGCTTCAAACCGTTCTGCTGTCTTGAGAGGCTCCAAGAGCCCGTTCATACATACTTCTAAGATAAGAAACGTAAAAAACCTCACATTATTGTATAAATATCGTTTTTTTGCACTACCTTTGCCAACGAAAAAGAGATACGATGCTGACAGAAAAGACATTGGAGAAGTTGCGGATATTGGCTGAATCGGCGAAGTACGACGTATCGTGCTCGTCGAGTGGTACTGTGCGTGGTGGTAAACAAGGCATGGTGGGCAATACGGTAGGTGGTGTCGGCATCTGTCATTCGTTTGCGGATGATGGGCGTTGCATTTCGCTATTGAAAGTGATGCTGACCAACTACTGCATGTATGACTGTGCCTATTGCATCAATCGGAGGAGCAACGACATCCAACGTGCCACACTGGCGGTGCATGAGTTAGAGGAGATTGTGATGGAGTTCTATCGAAGAAACTACATCGAAGGACTCTTTCTGAGCAGTGGGGTGGTGAGGAACCCAGACTACACAATGGAACGTCTGGTGGCCATTGCCAAGGATTTGCGGACGGTGCATCGCTTCAATGGCTACATCCATCTGAAGAGCATCCCTGGAGCCAGTCGTGAGTTGCTGAGTGAGGCAGGAAAGTATGCTGACCGCATGAGCGTGAACATCGAGATTCCGAATGAGACGTCGCTCAAGCTTTTGGCACCAGAGAAAGACCATAAGAGCGTGTTCACACCCATGAAGTTCATTCAGCAGGGCGTGTTGGAGAATAAGGAGGACAGGAAGCACCTGCGGCATGTGCCCAGATTTGTGCCTGCTGGACAGAGCACGCAGATGATTGTTGGAGCAACCAATGAGACGGACAGGGACATCCTCCACATGTCGTCGGCGATGTATGGACAACCCACCATGCGACGTGTATATTATTCTGGTTATGTGAGCGTGAACACGTATGACCCTCGTCTGCCTGTGTTGAAACAGCCGCCGTTAGTGCGCGAGAACCGTCTCTATCAAGCCGATTGGCTCATGAGGTTCTATCAGTTCAAGGTGGAGGAAATCGTGGATGAGGCCAATGCGAATCTCGACTTGGAGGTAGATCCCAAGTTGGCGTGGGCATTGCGACATCCTGAGCAATTTCCAGTTGACATCAACAGAGATGACTACGAGCGCATCCTTCGTGTGCCTGGCATCGGCGTGAAATCTGCCACCCTCATCGTCAACTCTCGTCGCTTCAACCGCCTCACCTCCTATCATCTCAAGAAGATGGGTGTGGTGATGAAGAAGGCCAAGTATTTCATCACATGTCACGAACTTACGGACGGCTATGCCAATCCCATCGTCGGCATCAACGAACTGCATCCTGAACGGCTCAAACCGCTCCTCATCTCGAAAGCGCAACAGAAGAAAGCCGCGGCGGAATTGCAGTTGACACTGGATTTTGGAGAAGAAGAAAAATCGGATTGACTAGTAAAATGAGCATGAGATGTTAGTGTATATCTTCGATAGAACCCTTGACGGACTCCTCTCCGCTGTCTTCGACGCCTTTTCACTGCATCAGCAACCTGAGATGCTGGTGGGGAAGGGTGAACCTCTGCCTTTGTTCTGTGATGAAGTGCATGAGGTGGAAACGGCTGATGACAGGGCACAACGAGTGTGGGCTGGATTGGAGAAACGGGTGTCGAAGGAAGCCATGAGGTTGTTGTCGGTGAGTTATCTGTCAGAATTGTCGGAATTGGACACGCCTCTGTTTCATTATATATGTAAGGTGTTTCAACAGACAAAGGGAGCACGGAGCATAGAGAGGAACTTCTCTGACCCCGATGTGCTGGCTGTGACAAACATCTTCAGAAAGGTGATGCACGAGCGATTGAGGATGATGCAGTTTGTTCGTTTCCAGAAGACGAAGGACGGGACTTATCTGGGTGTGGTGTCGCCTGATCACAATGTGCTGCCTTTGGTGGTGGCGCATTTTCAGGATCGGTTTGGTGACCAGCCTTGGCTCCTGTATGATGCCAAGCGTCGCTATGGTTTCTACTATGACCAACAGGAAGTGACACGCATCACGTTTCAGGATGAGGATACCATACCCTTCGACCTTGATAGTGGTAAACTGAATGACGAGGTGTTGAGCGAGGATGATAAACTCTTTCAGGAACTCTGGCGCACCTACTTCAAGGCCATCTGCATCCGCGAACGCATGAATCCGAAGAAACAACTGAACGATATGCCTCGTCGCTATTGGAAATATATGACAGAGAAGCAATGAGGGTTTAGAGTTTAGGGCTTAGAGTTTAGAGTTAAGGTTAGGGTTGACGTTAAGGTTAAAAAAATGGCAGATAAGATGACTCCCCAGCAGCGCAGTAATTGCATGCGCAGGATCAGGTCGAAGAACACGCGACCTGAGATGCTGGTGCGCCGTTTCCTGTTCAGTCATGGTTTCCGTTATCGCATTCATGCCAAGACCTTGCCGGGCACTCCAGACTTGGCGATTGTTGGCCTTCGTACATGCATCTTCATCAATGGCTGTTTCTGGCATGGACATGAGGGTTGTTCCATGTATCGGACACCTCAAACCCACGTGGACTTCTGGACACATAAGATACTTCGCAATCAGCAGCGTGACCAAGAAAATCGTTTGGCGCTGAAGGAGCAAGGCTGGCATGTGGTGGAGATTTGGGAGTGTCAACTCAAGCCCAAAGAAAGGGAGAAGACCTTGCAGGGCCTTCTCCGTACCTTAAATTATATTGTCCTTGAAAATCGAGGAGCCAAAGTCACTTATCATTTTGATGAAGACGAGGAGATGAGCCTTGCCGCAGAGTTCCCTGCCGAAGAGAACTGATCTGATGGCAAAGCCATTCTCGATTTACACATACGACAGATACAAGTAATTCGTTTGGGCTGGATATTCGGCAGCGAGGGTGTCGATTTGGTTGACCACAGGAACGATGCCGAGTTCCTTGCGCCACTTACGCACGATGAGACCTGCCTCCTCCATGTTCATGTCGGCCTCAAGACCGATGGCACGAGCAATCTGGAAGTCGGAGAAACCATATATTTTGGCTTCGTGCAGCAACTCCGCAAACTCTGGTGCCTCGATGTATTCCAGCAGCTCTGTGGGTTCCATGTATTCAATCATCTCTGAGAAATGCACGAACTCCTTCAGTCGATCGTTGATGCCGACGATGTGCTTCAGCTTCTGCAAGAACCAGCGATCAATCTTCGTCAGTTCGTGAATCTGTTCAATGCCATAACCCAACTGCATAGCTTTCGCAATGGCGAAGATACGCGTATCAGTCGGTTCGTGGAGGGCATTGGCGATGTCTGGGATCTTGATTTCGTGGTTATCGACAAAGCCGTGCATACCTTGACCAATCATACGCAGACCTTTCTGGAGTGCTTCCTCGAAGGTGCGACCGATGGCCATCACCTCGCCCACGCTCTTCATCGACGAACCCAACTGACGCTTCACCCCATGGAACTTCGTCAAGTCCCAACGAGGAATCTTCACAACCACATAGTCAAGGGCAGGTTCGAAGAAGGCACTCGTGGTCTTGGTGACGGAGTTCTTCAGTTCGAAGAGTCCATAGCCGAGACCAAGTTTAGCTGCGACGAAGGCAAGTGGATAACCTGTGGCTTTCGATGCCAATGCTGACGAACGGCTGAGTCGGGCATTGACTTCGATGACACGATAATCTTCCGACTCAGGATCGAGGGCATACTGCACGTTGCACTCGCCGACGATGCCGATATGGCGGATGATCTTGATAGCCAGCGCACGAAGTTTATGATATTCGGAGTTGGTGAGTGTCTGCGAAGGAGCCACCACTATCGACTCGCCTGTGTGAATGCCGAGTGGGTCGAAGTTCTCCATGTTGCAGACCGTGATGCAGTTGTCGTAGCAGTCACGCACCACCTCGTATTCGATTTCCTTCCAGCCTTTCAGCGACTTCTCCACCAACACCTGGGGAGAGAACGAAAAGGCTTCCTCGGCCTGCGACATGAGTTCCTCGTCGTTGTCGCAGAAACCAGAACCAAGACCACCCAGAGCGTATGCGGCTCTCAAGATCACAGGGAATCCCAGTTCATGTGCCGCTTTCTTCACTTCTTCTACCGTCGAACAGGCCTCGCTCTTGATGGTCTTCACACCAATTTCGTCAAGACGCTTCACGAACAGGTCGCGGTCTTCGGTGTCGATGATGGCTTGCACAGGAGTGCCCAAGACCTTCACATGATATTTCTCCAGCACACCCTTCTCATACAGTTCCACACCGCAGTTCAGCGCCGTCTGTCCGCCAAACGAGAGCAAGATGCCATCAGGACGTTCCTTCTCGATGATGCGTTCCACGAATTCGGCCTTCACAGGCTGGAAATACACCGTGTCTGCCACGCCTTGCGAGGTCTGCACCGTAGCCACGTTGGGGTTGATGAGCACCGACTGGATGCCCTCCTCCTTCAGCGCCTTCAGTGCCTGGGCACCTGAATAGTCGAACTCGCCTGCCTGGCCAATCTTCAGGGCGCCGCTGCCCAAGAGCAGCACTTTCTTGATATTCTTCTCCATCATCCTAACATTTTTACGAATTCGTCAAACAAAAACTCTGTGTCAACGGGGCCTGAGCATGCCTCTGGATGGAACTGAGCCGACATCCAGGGATGGGTCTTGTGTCGGATGCCCTCGTTCGAGCCGTCGTTCATATTCACGAAGAGCGGTTCCCAATCGGCAGGTAACGTCTTGTCATCCACCGCATAACCATGATTCTGCGAAGTGATGAAGCATCGGTTCGTGCCCACTTCACGTACTGGCTGATTGTGCGAACGATGGCCGTATTTCAATTTGTAGGTCTTGGCACCAGCGGCACGAGCCAGCAGTTGGTTGCCCAGGCAGATGCCCATGCAGGGACGAACGTTCTCATTGCTCAGGAACGCTCTGATATGCGCTACCGTCGCCTCGCAACGTTCAGGGTCGCCAGGGCCATTGGCGAGGAAAAGTCCATCGAAGTCCAGCGTGTTGAAGTCATAATCCCAAGGCACGCGAATCACTTCCACACCCCGTCGGATGAGACATCGGATGATGTTCGCCTTCACGCCGCAATCAACCAAGACTACCGTCTTTAGTTTAGAGTTTAGAGTGTAGAGTTTAGAGTTTGCTATCGCTGTCATGTCTGGTTTGTAGGTGATGACCTCCTTACAGCTCACTTTCTCCACCCAATTCACACTTCCGTAGTCTTGAGTCGTGGCAGTGGTTTTGTTTGTTGCGATGCCATCACAACAGACGGAACTACTGCCAATCACCACACGCCCCATCATCACGCCGTGCTCTCTCAGTACCTGCGTCAGTCTTCTTGTGTCGATGCCCGTGATGCCAGGCACTTGCTCGCGTTTCAGCCACGATGCCAGCGATTCTTTCGCATTCCAATGCGAATACTGCTCGCTGTAGTCGGTCACAATCAACGCCTTGGCATGGATCCTGTCACTTTCCATGAACAGGGGCAGGCTGTTCGCTCCTACCCCTGTGTCTGGCACGCCGTAATTTCCAATCAGCGGAAATGTCGTCACCAATATCTGACCTGCATAACTTGGGTCTGTCAGGCTCTCTGGATAGCCCGTCATGGCGGTGTTGAACACCACTTCGCCCACCGTCTCTGTCAAGCCTGAACCCTGTTCGCCTGTCTGCTGCCCTTCGTAGCCAAACGACCAGCCGCAGAACTCCGAACCATCGTCAAGAATCAGTTTTGCTTCTCTCTTTCTGTTCATCTTTATTATTAATGTATCTCAATATGCCTGTTCATGTACTCCCTTCACGGCACGACCGCTGGGGTCATTCATGTTCTTGAACGCTTCGTCCCACTCCAAGGCGATGGCCGTTGAGCATGCCACAGATGCCTCCTGGTTCACGCTCCGTGCGGCAGATGCGCTGGGGAAATGCTCCTCGAAGATGCTGCGGTAGTAGTATTCCTCCTTGCAGAGTGGTGGATTGATAGGGAATCGTTCGGCCGCATGTGCCATCTGCTCGTCGCTGACCGCCTCCGATGTAATCTTCTTCAGGGTATCAATCCACGAATAGCCCACGCCGTCGCTGAACTGCTCCTTCTGACGCCATGCGATGCTCTCGGGCAGCATGTTGGCAAAACCTTCACGCACCACACCCTTCTCAATCGTCTTCCCTGGACACATCTTCAATGCAGGATCGATGCGCATGGCGATGTCGAGGAACTCCTTGTCGAGGAACGGCACACGACCCTCGATGCCCCAAGCCATCAGCGACTTGTTGGCACGCAGACAGTCGTAGAAATGCAGTTTGCCCAACTTGCGCACAGTTTCCTCATGGAACGCTTTCGCATCGGGCGCCTTATGGAAGTAGAGATAGCCGCCGAAAATCTCGTCGGCACCTTCGCCGCTGAGCACCATCTTGATACCCATCGAGCGGATGACGCGTGCCAACAGGTACATCGGCGTGGAGGCACGGATGGTCGTCACGTCGTAAGTCTCGATATGGTAGATGACGTCGCGGATGGCGTCAAGACCTTCCTGAATCGTATAGTTCACCTCGTGATGCACTGTGCCGATATGCTCCGCCACCTCGCGAGCCTTCGCCAAGTCGGGAGCACCCTTCAGACCCACGGCGAACGAGTGCAGACGAGGCCACCAAGCATCGTGCTCATCGTTCGTCTCGATACGCTTGGCAGCATAGAGCTTCGCGATGGCCGACACCACCGACGAATCCAGTCCGCCCGAGAGCAAAACACCGTATGGCACATCGCTCATCAGCTGACGCTTCACCGCCGCCATCAGACCTTCTTTCACCAGCTGCACAGCCTCCTTGCGGTCGCTGGTTGACCACTTCATCCCCTCATATTGCATCCAGTCGCGCTGATACCAACGTTTAAGGCCCAACTTTTCATTCTTCAATTTTTCAATTTTACTCGTCGCATAATGTCCTGGCAGGAAAGGCTCATACTCGCACTGACCCTCCAAGGCCTTCAGTTCACTCGCCACATAGATGGTGCCGTCTTGGTCGTGTCCTATATATAAAGGTATGACGCCGATAGGGTCGCGCGCCACAAGGAAATCGTCCGTCGCTGAGTCGTAGAGCACAAACGAGAAGATGCCGTTCAGTTCGTCGAGCATCTCCTCCATGGGACGTCCCTGCGCCACAGCCTCCTGATACAGCGCCAGGATGACCTCGCAGTCCGAACCCGTCTGGAAATCATACTGTCCAGCGAACCGGCGGCGAATCTCCTGATGGTTGTATATCTCACCATTCACCGCCAGCACCACCTTGCCATCCCTCGAATACAGGGGCTGACCGCCCGAAAGCGGGTCAACGATGGCCAGACGCTCATGCGCCAGCACCGCCCGTTCACTGCTATACACCCCGCTCCAGTCGGGACCGCGATGCCGAATCTTCGCCGACATCTTCAACGCCTGCTCACGCTTCTGGTGGGCATCGCCTTTCATTTTGAGTATTCCTACAAATCCGCACATGTCATTTTGCTTTTATGTTCGTGTTTTAATAATCAAATTGTTTTCGATTTTTTGAAATCGGTTGCAAAATTACAAACTTTTCAAATATCTCACAAGCAATTTGATAAAAAATACTTATTTTTACGAGCATTTTGTTTGTTTTTTATCACAGTTGCAACTTCAGCACCTGCTCGACGTAGTTGACGAAGGCTGCGTTGCAGAGACGGATGCCGCCAGGGGTGGGATAGTGACCGGTGAAGTACCAGTCGCCAGGATGGTTGGGACAGGCGTGGTGCAGACCTTCGATGCTTTGATAGACGAGTTCGATGGGAGCCGTCATGCCCTCGGGACGAAGCATCTCGACAATCTTCTGGTTGATCTCATCGACGGTGAAGGGGGCGTAGATGGCGCGAACGTGATTCACGCAGTTGACAGTTGATAGTTGACAGTTTGCAGCCGATTTGCAATTGCGGTAGGTTTCTGCAATGAGGTTTTGCATGCCACGTTCCTGGATGAGGGCGATGGCGGCACGGAAGGCGCAGAGTTCCTCGAGGTGGGACATGTCGATGCCGTAGTAGTCGGGGTAGCGAATCTGGGGAGAGGAGGATACCATGACAATCTTCTTGGGATGGAGACGGTCGAGAATCTTGAAGATGCTCTCCTTCAGCGTCGTGCCTCGAACGATGGAGTCGTCGATGATGACGAGATTGTCCTCGTAGGGTGTGAGCGAGCCGTAGCTGATGTCATATACGTGGGCGGCGAGGTCGTTGCGTTCGGCTCCTTCGGCGATGAAGGTGCGGAGCTTGATGTCTTTCCAGACTACTTTCTCGATGCGCACGGCCCCCTCCAACCTCCCCCGAAGGAGGAGGCTCTGTCTCACACCGTCGGTCATGCCATGGAATGCGACCTCGGCGGTGTTGGGAATATAAGAGAAGACGGTGTGGGCCACATCGCCATCGATGGCTTGCATGATGGCTGGCGTGAGTTGCTCACCAAGGCGTTTGCGCTCTAAATAGATGTCGCGGTCGGAACCTCGGCTGAAGTAGATGCGTTCGAAGGAACAGGCACTGAGTTGCTGCGTCGGAAGGATTTGTTCCTTGCGGATCTCGCCACTCTTGTGGACGATGAGCGACTGTCCGGGCATCAGCTCCTGAATGTCATCGACCTGCAAATCGAAGGTGGTCTGAATGACGGGACGCTCGGAAGCCACGACCACCACCTCGTCATCTTGATAGTAGAAAGCGGGACGGATGCCCCAAGGGTCACGCACGGCGAACATTTCGCCCGAGCCTGTCAGTCCGCACATCACGTAGCCGCCGTCGTAGTGGCTCATCGTGGTCTTCAGCACGTTCGCCATCTCTACATTGTTTTCTATATAAGTGGTGATGTCGGTGCCCTCAAGTCCCTGCTCCTTGGCCTCGACAAAGAGGCGCTCCACCTCGCGGTCGAGACGATGACCCATCAGTTCGAGCGTGATGTAGGCGTCGCCATAGATGCGGGGAGATTGCCCCTGTTCGGTCAGGAACTGAAAGACCTCCTCGATGTTGGTCATGTTGAAGTTGCCGCACAGACAGAGGTTCTTGGCTCGCCAGTTGTTCCTCCTCAGAAACGGATGGACGTATTGCAAACCGCTCTTGCCTGTGGTCGAGTAGCGCAGATGCCCCATGTAGAGTTGTCCGGCGAAGGGAGAATTGAAGGATTGAAGAGTTGAAGCATTGAGGTTCTTCTCTGCTTCTTTGATGCGATTAAATATGATGGTAATAGCATCCTTGCCCAACGCTTTCTCGCGGAACATATATTCCTCGCCTGCCGGAGCATCGAGGTTGACACATGCCACGCCAGCACCTTCCTGGCCACGGTTGTGCTGCTTCTCCATCAGCAGATAGAGCTTGTTCAGTCCCCAGCGCCATGTGCCGTACTTTCTCTCGTAATAGTCCAGTGGCTTCAGCAGGCGAATCATCGCCACGCCACACTCATGCTTCAGTTGTTCCATCGATGCAAGCTTTGATAAAGTCCATAAATAGAGGATGCGGATGCAATACCGTCGAGGAGTACTCGGGGTGGAACTGCGTACCGATATACCAGCGCAGGTCAGGAATCTCCACAATCTCCACCAAGTTGGCGACAGGGTTGATGCCCACACACTTCATGCCCTTCTGCTCAAACTCCTCCTGAAATTGGTTGTTGAATTCATAGCGGTGGCGATGACGTTCCTGGATGAGTTCCTTCCGTCCGTATGCCTCCCATGTCCGACTGCCCTCAGCGAGTTGGCAATCGTAGGCGCCGAGTCGCATCGTTCCGCCCATCTGTGTGATGCTCTTCTGCTCCTCCATGATGTCTATCACGTTGTGGGGGGTGGGTCTCATCTCAGCACTGTTTGCATCCTTATAGCCCAACACATTCCGTGCGAACTCGATGACCATCATCTGCATGCCCAGACAGATGCCGAACGTGGGGATGTTGTGGGTGCGACCATACTCAGCCGCGATAATCTTCCCCTCGATGCCACGCTGTCCGAAGCCCGGGCAGATGAGCAGACCAGCCATGCCATCGAGTTGCTTTGCCACGCTCTCTTCAGAGATTTCCTCGCTGTTGAGGAAATGAATCTTCGTCTTTACATTATTATATATGCCCGCCAGATTTAGGCTCTCGCGTATGCTCTTATAAGCATCCTGCAAATCGTACTTGCCGACCAGCGCCACATGCACTTCGCGCGAGGCCTCACGCTGCTTGTCGAGGAAGTCATGCCAAGACTTCATGGCAGGAGTCTCGCCCACAGGGATGCCGATCTTCCGCAGGATAGCCGCATCGAGTCCTTGGCGTTGCATGCTCACAGGCACCTCATAGATGCTGGGCATGTCCTCGCTCTGAACCACACATTCCAAATCGACATTACAGAACGATGCCACCTTCATGCGGAGCGAGTCGTCCAGATGCCGTTCCGTGCGCAGCACCAAGATGTCGGGCTGTATTCCCATGCTCTGCAGTTCCTTCACCGAGTGCTGTGTGGGCTTCGTCTTCAGCTCGCCAGCCGCCTTCAGATAGGGCACGTAAGTCAGATGCACACACACGGCATCCCGTCCCAACTGCCAGCGCAACTGTCGGATCGCCTCCATGAAGGGAGCGCTCTCGATGTCGCCGATGGTTCCACCCACTTCGGTGATGACAAAGTCCAGTTCCTCATCCACTTCCTCCCTCAGCATCCGGCGCTTGATCTCATCCGTGATGTGCGGAACCACCTGAATCGTCTTCCCCAGATAGTCGCCATGACGTTCGCGGTCAATCACCGTCTTGTAGATGCGGCCCGTGGTGATGGAATTGTTGCGCGAGGTTCGGATGCCCGTGAAGCGTTCGTAGTGGCCGAGGTCGAGGTCGGTCTCCATACCATCGTTGGTTACGTAGCACTCACCATGCTCATAAGGATTGAGAGTGCCCGGGTCGATGTTGATGTAAGGATCGAACTTCTGGATGGTGACCTTGAAGCCACGTGCCAAGAGAAGCTTGCCAATGCTGGCGGAGATGATCCCCTTGCCTAAGGAGGAAACGACTCCACCGGTGACGAAGATGTACTTTGTGTTCATCATTTTGTTCTATTTGTTTGTGTTCAGACAATCAATTTGCTTTCGTTTTCACAAAATCGGTTGCAAAATTACAAACTTTTCAATTATTCCACAAACATTTTGACAACAAACATTCATTTTCTCAAGCATTTTGTTTTCCAGAGGAGCAAAGATGAAGATAAACCACAAAAATAATCCTTCAAATCCTTATCATCTACCGCGCAGCGGTGTAGTGAAAAATAACTACGCCGATAAATCGGCAGATTGAGGGGATTTGGAGGATTATTAATCAATCGTAGTCGAAGGGATCACCCCGCATGGTCTCCCTCCCCATTACGGGTGAGGGTTGGGGAGAGGGTCTTCTACCCTCCGAAGTCGCCGGCGTCTGGGTCGCCTCCGAATCCGCCACCTTCTGGTGGAGGACCGTCATTGCCCTGGTCATTGCCAGAGTCGCCACCCTCTTCGGCATCTTGCTGACCCTCTGCTGTGGGCACCTCGACAAAGCGGAACTCCTTCTCATTGTTCAGACGCGAGGTCAATTCGGTGGCAGGCTCAAACAGCACGGTGATCTTGGCACCAGCGCTCGTCACCAACTTCTTGTCCGTCTGGCTCTTGCCCTGAACGCGCAGCTTGAACGTGCCCAAGCCGTCAATGCTCACAGCGTTACCATTCAACAGTTCGTCAATGATAGACTGTGGGAAATCAGCAAACACTCCGTTGATTTCACCCACTGAGAATGTGCTTCCACGAGCCATGCGCTTGGCCAGCTGCGTCTCCGTGACGGTGGCGATGCGTGTCCATTTGGGATAATAGATAATCTCTTTGGTTTGAAGGTTCACGCCCTTCATTTTAATCAGACTAATCATAGCTGTACTTTTTTAAATGGTTAATAAATGGTTGATTATTTTGTCCATGCTCATGACCATCTCCGTTCATGATACATGATTCACTCCATTCATGATACATGATTCGACCCATTCATGATACATGACCGATTTCATTCATGCTCATGACCCGTTTTGTTCATGCTCATGGCTTATTCAATCCAGGCGGAGGCCGCCCTCCTTTATCATCGCTTGTTTGATTCATACTCATGTTGTTTATTTCTAATATGCTTCGCTCAAGTAAGTGTCTTCTTTGGAAAAAGAGGCGCGAAGCACCTTTGGAGAACAACAAACTACGGCGGCCTACCACAGCCTTCATGAGAATTGCCGAAAACCGCCAATGCTCACGCCTCCTGTGGAGTGTGAGCGTTCGGCCTTCTTGTTCTCATGCTTCAGAATTGTGGTAGTTTCCCGTAGTCTTGAAAAACTTTAGGCTCTCTTTTCCCAAAAGATTTGATTCGATTGCAAATTTACATGAAATCTTACAATCCAATTGGAACCAATTTGGGAGAATTATCATCACCTGCGAAGTTACGAAATGCCACAAGAAAGATCCTCGGCGAACCCAAGAAAAGGGTCGCCGAGGGCAAAAGTCTTTAGCCCAATATCGTTATCACATTTATATATTATAGAGCTTCGATGTCTTTCGTGGAGAGATTCATCAGTTCATATAGATACGCAGGACTTTGTACGTAGAGTTCGCCCTCTTCGTCCTGCAATGCTGGCATCAACGGAGAGTTATAGACTCGCTCCATCGCTTCTTCGATGGAACAGCCCGCATCTTCCATCACATATTTGACCAGTTCGCTCAACGCATAGTCTATCAGATAAGTTGCTATTTGATGATGAGTAGGTTGGTTCATAGAGTTTCTACGCTTGTTTTGTGGAGGAAGCGCAGGGCTTGCTCCGTTCCGAAATAATATTGCTGGTCGAGGTATCTGTCCTGCAACTGCTCGGCTGCCTGTTCGGGCGTGTAGATGCCTTCACGGAAATTGGTGAGTTGGAGGACAACGCCATCATCGGCTATTGGCCCGATGACAATGTCGTAATCGTGAATGGGTGCCACGGCTTTCCTGTCGCGGTTGGCATCCACAAAGAGAAGCCATTCTACGCAGGCTTTCTCGGGGAAGATTTTCACTTTCAAATCAGACTGCAAGGCTTTGTCATCCAGTTCGTAGGCAATCAAAGTGGCTGTGCCTCCGAAGAGACGTGCCTTCTTCTGTGCCATGCGGATAGCAGTGTTCTTGTCGGGCGTCAGATAGAATCCCTTGCCGAAGTCCTTGTGCCGCAAGCCTCGGGTGAGGTCAATCGCCTCAATGTCCTGATTGGTTCCGTGATAGAGTGTCATGCCAATGCCCCTCCATTCTTTTGACAGACGATGAGCAAATCATCGATGGTCTCGTCCATTGATTGCAGGTGTTCCACATCGTAGAACTCAATCAGGAATGCCAGACCCTTGTGCTTATGCAAATAGCGAAACGCCGCTTGCCGTGTCATGGAGAAGCGCCGTCCGAAGGCTTGTATGCATGCCGTCAAGAATGGAATCTCGTATTTGCTCATCTGTCTGTTGTTAAATGTTTCGGTTGCAAAGATAAAGCTTTCGGCCGAAACATCAAACGAATTGGGGTAACAAAAACAATTATTGGACTCAATTATTGTCAATTGTTGGTGATTATTGTTTTTCCAAGCCTTAGGAGAAGGTGAAGGAGCAATTTTCCATAGCAAAAAAAATCCCCCTCCCTCCTATGGGTGAGGAAGGGGGAGGAGACTGGTCTGGGTTATGGACGCAAAGTAAACCCGAAGACCAAGTATGCATGCTGACTGCAGGGGTTCGCAATGAACTCTCCGAAGACAGGGATGCTGAACGAGTCAGTCACCTTGATGTCCTTTGTGGCACGAAGCGCGAGGTTGGTCACGGCGAAGTCCTCTGTGCCATACACGGCTTGTGCTCCGAAGGGAACGAAACCAGCTGTGGCAGTCCAGTCGCAGGTGACGAGTTTGAATGGGGCGCTGAACTCGAAGTAGGAACTGTAGGCTCGCTTGCCATTCAGTTTGTAGTCGTTGCCAGTGAAGTTTGTGTACCACTGGAAGGCGACAGGACCGAAATCGTAACCAACGTTACCTTCGAAGATGTGGTTGGTGCCGTGGGCATCGTACTTGAAGTAGCGGCCTTCAGGATCGAGACCACCGCTGAACCAGTAGTCGCAGATTCCGATGTTGAAGCCTCCGATGGTGTAGCCGACCGTCAGGTCTAACTCTCTTGTGTCGTCAGAGTCCGTCAGTCCTGTGTTGCCCCACGCGCTGAGAGAAAATCCCTTGTAGCCGATGCCGAGGGTGGGTTGGAATCCTGTGTGTCCCAGTTCTTGACCACGCCAGATGTAATGGCTCACCACATCTGCCTCGACGGTTGTCTCTACTTTATCTTGTGCCTTGATGGCAGTCGCTCCGAGGAGTGACATCAATCCGAAAAACAAAATCTTTCTCATAATTTCTTTCTTTTTTTGAATGCGGCTGCAAAGTTACGGCTTTTTTATTGCGGCAGCAAATTTTTCATACTTCTCTTTTACTTTTACCTTTACTTCAATTAGTTATAGCAGCTTTCTCCATGCTCATAGATGTCGAGACCTTCTTCTTCGATGCGGGCATCCACACGCAGGCCGTGCAGCTTCTTGATGCCATAGAAGAGGACGATTCCGCAGGCTGCTGCCCAGAGGTCGATGACGAGGATGCCGAAGCACTCAGCAGCGAAGAATCCCCAACCACCTCCGTAGAAAGCACCATTGCTGGTAGAGAGCAGACCCGTCAGCAGTGTACCGAGAATACCGCACACACCATGCACTGAGCTGGCACCCACAGGGTCGTCGATGTGCAGTTTGTGGTCGATGAACTCGATGGCGAACACGAGCACGATACCGCAGACGAAGCCGATGATGACGGCTCCAACAGGAGAAACGAGGTCGCAACCAGCCGTGATGCCTACAAGACCGGCCAGGATGCCGTTGAGCGTCAGAGAGAGAGAAGGCTTGCCATACTTAATCCAAGTGAGGAACATTGTGGCCACACCGCCTGCCACTGCTGCGAGGTTGGTGGTCAGGAACACGTGAGAGATGGCTACACGGTTCACTTCACCACTGGCTGCCAACTGGCTACCTGGGTTGAATCCGAACCATCCGAGCCAGAGGATGAACACACCGAGGGCTGCCAAAGCGAGGTTGTGACCAGGGATAGCGCGGCTCTTACCGTCCTTGCTGTACTTGCCAAGACGTGGGCCAAGGGCAATGGCACCGATCAGCGCCAGTACACCACCCACTGAGTGAACGATGGCAGAACCTGCAAAGTCGTGGAACACATCGCCGAACGTGGTCATCATGAAGGAGTCGGCTGCATCGTTGCAAAGCCATCCGCCACCCCAAGTCCAGTGACCTTCAACAGGATAGATAATCAAAGAAATGAAAGCGCTATATACTAAATACATTGAGAACTTTGTGCGCTCGGCCATAGCACCAGAAACGATTGTGGCGCTGGTGGCACAGAATACGGTTTCGAAAATCAGGAAACCCTCTACAGGCAGTTCGCCATCGTAGAAAGAGAGGTCGCCCCAGTTAGGCATACCGATGAAACCTCCGAGAAGGTCGCTGCCGAACATGAATCCGAAGCCTATGAAAAAGAACAAGAGTGAGCCGAACATGAAATCGACGAAGTTCTTCATCAGGATGTTCGCTGCGTTCTTCGAACGTGTGAATCCTGCCTCACACAGGGCAAATCCTGGTTGCATCCAGAAGACCAACATGGCTGCCAATAGCATCCATACAGTATCGAGTGATAATCCTATTTCGTTCATAATTGTGTTGTGTTTTTTGTGTTTTTACTCTTAACTATTTCTTGTCTCGAAGTACCGTGTCGCCGTTTTCTCCCGTGCGGATGCTCCAGGTGTCTATCATATCGCTGACGAAGATACGTCCGTCACCAATTTCTCCCGTATGCGCCACCCGCAGGATGACCTTCACCGTCGGCTCGACGAACTGGTCGCGGCACACGATGGTCAATGCCACGCGCTCGATCACGTCGGTCGAATACTGCACGCCGCGATAGATTCTCTCTTGGCGGCTCTGACCGATGCCGTGCACGTTGTGGTACTCAAACCAGTCGATGTCCGAACTGAGCAAGGCTTCCTTGACCTCCTCAAATTTGGTCTTTCGGATAATTGCTTCAATCTTTTTCATACCTTAATAAATTTAGAAGTTTGTGTTGTTTTTGAACTCGTGTTTGTGTCCATTGCAATGAAACTGGTGCAAAGGTAAGGACTTTTCATGAATTGACAAACAATTTGAAAGGTTTTTTACGCAAAAACTAACATAAATCAATAAAATTATGCTTTTTCGTAAACTTTTGCTCTCATTTTCTTGTTTATTCTATCAAAATGCCGTACCTTTGCATCGTCATTCAAAAAAAGGATAGCCGCAACACAAAAATTGAGTCAATATGAAACAAAAAGTACACTTCACGAAGATGCACGGTGCAGGCAACGACTACATCTATGTTGACACATTATTATATAATATAGCAGTGCCATCGATGGTAGCCCGCACATGGAGCGATCGCCACAAAGGCATCGGTTCGGATGGACTGGTGCTGATCGGACGCTCGCCACTTCCTGAAGCGGACTTCACGATGCGCATTTACAATGCAGACGGCTCAGAAGCCATGATGTGTGGCAACGCCAGCCGCTGCGTGGGCAAATATCTATACGACAAAAACCTGACCACACAAACACAAATTCGTCTGCTCACCCTGTCTGGTGTCAAGGTGCTCAACCTGCATCTTGCCCCAGAAGGCGTGGTGGACTCAGTCACGGTTGACATGGGCGAACCTCTCTTGAAGAACGACAAACAATTCACGCCCGACACATTCAAGTCCAGCAAATACGCTCTCCCTGCTGGCACCTTCGTCTGCATGGGCAATCCCCATTACGTCATCTTTGTCGATGACGTTGATGCCGTGGATGTAGCCTCTGAAGGTTTCCGTTTGGAGCATCACCCCGTCTTCCCCGAGCGCTGCAACATTGAGTTCGCGTCCGTGGTTGGCGATTCTTCCGCTGGCACTCCCACCATCATCCGCACCCGCGTTTGGGAGCGAGGCAGTGGCATTACTATGGCCTGTGGCACAGGAGCTTGCGCCACCGCAGTCGCAGCCTTCATGACGGGTCGTGCTGGTCGTTCCACGCGCATCCAAATGGATGGCGGTACGCTTGACATCGAATGGCGCGAATCCGACAACCACATCTACAAGACTGGTCCTGCCGAATTTGTCTTCGAGGGCGACATTGAAATCTGAACAAGCAAATACAAAAGATATGATCAATGAGAATTTTCTGAAACTGCCAGGCGCCTATCTCTTTGCAGAGATTGCCCAGAAGGTGAAAGCTTTCAAGGAGGCGACCCCCGATGCTAATGTCATTAGCCTCGGTATTGGCGACGTGACCCAGCCGCTGGCACCAGCCGTGGTGGAAGCCTTGCACAAGGCTGCCGACGAACTGGCCAGTGGAGCCACTTTCCGTGGTTATGGTCCTGAGCGCGGCTACGACTTCCTGCGCGAGGCCATCGTGGAGCACGACTTCAAGGCAAGAGGCATCAACATCGAGCCTGACGAAATCTTCATCAACGACGGTGCCAAGAGCGACACTGGCAACTTCCAGGAGTTGTTGTCAGAAGATGTCCGCATCGCTGTGACCGATCCCATTTATCCCGTTTATATAGATTCTAATGTGATGGGCGGTCGAACTGGAAAACTGGGCGAAGACGGACGTTGGTCGAACGTCGTTTATCTGCCATGCTGTGCTGCAAACGACTTTGTGCCAGAACTGCCACAGCCACGTGAGAAGGTCGATGTCATCTACCTCTGCTACCCCAACAATCCGACAGGCACCACACTTTCTCGGAAGGAGTTGCAACGTTGGGTACAATATGCGTTGGAGCACGATGCGCTCATTTTCTATGATGCAGCTTACGAAGCCTATATTCAGAACGACAACATTCCTCATAGCATCTACGAGATTCTTGGTGCCAATCGTTGTGCAGTCGAGTTCCACAGCTTCTCCAAGACTGCAGGTTTCACAGGTGTTCGCTGTGGTTACACCGTGGTGCCTCGCAAAGTGAGTGCAGCCAGCAAAAAAGGAGAGCGCATTGCGCTGAACCCTCTTTGGAACCGTCGCCAATCCACCAAGTTCAACGGAACAAGTTACCTCAGCCAGCGTGCTGCGGAAGCCATCTATACTCCAGAGGGAAAGCAACAGATACAAGCCACCATCCACTACTATATGGAGAATGCCCGTCTGATGCGTGAGACGCTCACTGGCATGGGATTCACGGTTTATGGTGGAACAGATGCTCCTTACCTTTGGGTTCGCACGCCCGATGGATTCTCTTCATGGGGATTCTTTGAGGAAATGCTCCACAAGGCACAAGTGGTCTGCACGCCAGGTGTGGGCTTTGGGCCTGCAGGCGAAGGATATGTACGCCTCACTGCTTTCGGTCAGCATGAAGCTACAGCAGAGGCATTGGAAAGAATCAAAAATATGTAACATATTGAAAGATAAAAATGAAACAGCAAGGGTTATATAACGAAGCGTATGAGCACGATGCCTGTGGCGTCGGCATGGTTGTGAACATTCATGGAGGCAAGAGCCACGAGTTGGTTGACAACGCTTTGAAGGTGTTGGAAAACATGGAGCATCGTGGTGCAGAGACGCGTGACAAGACAGGTGACGGTGCTGGTATCTTGGTGCAGATTCCCCATGAGTTTATTCTTCTCCAGGGCATCCCCGTGCCCGAGAAAGGAAAATATGGAACAGGATTGGTCTTCCTGCCCAAAGAGACCAAAGCCCAAGAGGGTATCTTGAGCGTAATGATTGAAGAGATTGAGCGTGAAGGTCTCTCATTGATGCACATGCGGAGTGTGCCAACATGTCCAGAAGTGCTGGGTGTGGGTGCACGAGAAGTGGAACCTGACATCAAGCAAATCTTCGTCACTGGCGTGAGTGAGGATCAAGTGGAGACGTTCGATCGTATTTTATATAAGGTGAGAAAGAGAATCGAGAACCGCATCACCGATGAGGACTTCTACATCTGCTCGCTCAACAGCAAGAATATTATCTATAAGGGAATGCTTACCAGCGGACAATTGCGCCGCTATTTCCCTGACTTGTCAAGTCCCTACTTCACAAGTGGCTTGGCATTGGTTCATTCACGTTTCAGCACCAACACCTTCCCCAAGTGGAAGTTGGCACAGCCTTTCCGTTTGTTGGCTCACAACGGCGAAATAAACACCATTCGTGGTAACCGTGGTTGGATGAAAGCCCGTGAGAGCGTGCTGAGCAGTGAGGCATTGGGCGACATCAAAGACATTCGTCCAATTGTTCAGGAGGGCATGAGCGATTCTGCCAGCCTCGACAATGTCTTTGAGTTCCTGATGATGAGTGGTCTCAGCCTGCCACAGGCGATGGCCATCCTTGTGCCAGAGAGTTTCAACGACAAGAATCCTATCAGCGAAGACCTGAAAGCATTCTATGAGTATCATTCTATCCTCATGGAACCATGGGATGGTCCTGCTGCCTTGCTGTTCTCCGATGGTCGTTATGCAGGTGGTATGCTTGACAGAAACGGTCTTCGTCCCAGCCGCTACACCATTACTAAGAACGGCATGATGGTGGTGGCTTCTGAGGTTGGTGTGATGGATTTTGAACCTGGTGATGTCGTGAGCAAGGGACGTTTGCAACCTGGTAAGATTTTGCTTATCGACACACAGGAAGGCAAGATATTCTACGATGGTGAGATCAAGGAGAAGTTGGCGAAAGCATATCCTTATCGTGAATGGTTGAGCACGAACCGCATCCAGTTGGAAAAACTGAAGAGCGGCAGACATGTGGAGAACGCGGTGGAGAACTACGAGCGTAAACTCATCAATTTCGGATTTGGTCAGGAGGACATCGACAAGACTGTGGTGCCTATGGCAACGGCAGGACAAGAGCCTGTGGCTGCAATGGGAAATGATACGCCATTGGCTGTCATCAGCGACCGTCCTCAGATCTTCTTCAACTACTTCCGTCAGCAGTTTGCCCAGGTGACGAACCCTGCCATCGACCCGATTCGTGAGGAGCTGGTGATGAGCCTGACCGAGTACATCGGTGCAGTTGGCACGAATATCTTGACACCTGATGCTTCGAACTGTAAGATGGTTCGTCTGCCACAGCCTGTGCTGACAAACACGCAGTTGGACATCCTCTGCAACATCCGCTACAAAGGCTTCAAGACGAAGAAACTCGCCATGCTTTTCGACATCGAGAAGGGTGCCAGCGGACTTCGTCAAGCCATCGAAGACCTCTGCCATGAGGCTGAGGCAAGTGTGGACGAAGGTGTAAACTATATCATTCTTTCAGATAGAGACATCGATGAGAAGCGTGCTGCCATTCCAAGTCTTTTGGCGGTAAGTGCTGTCCATCATTACCTCATCAGTGTGCAGAAACGAGTACAGACCGCGCTGATTGTGGAGAGTGGTGAAATTCGCGAGGTGATGCATGCGGCATTGTTGCTGGGTTATGGTGCCAGCGCCATCTGTCCTTATATGACCTTTGCTGTTCTCGACGATCTGGTGAAGAAGCACAAGGTTCAAGAGGACTATGCGACGGCTGAGGCTCATTATATCAAGGCTGTTGACAAGGGCCTGAAGAAGATTATGTCGAAGATGGGCATCTCGACGATTCGTTCGTATCGTGGTGCGAAGATTTTTGAGAGCATCGGCTTGAGCGAAGATTTGCTGAGAAGATATTTTGGCACAGAAGTGAGCACCATCGGTGGCATTGGATTGAAGGAGATTGCCCGCGATGCCATCCGTCTGCACGATGAGGCGTTCAAACCTGCGGAAATTAACGAGTTCCTGCCCAACAACGGTCAGTTCTCCTATCGCAAGGACGGCATTCTGCACGCTTGGAATCCAGATACGATTGCCAATCTCCAGATTGCCACGCGTCTTGGCTCTTACAAGAAGTTCCAGGAGTGGGAGAAAATGGTGGACGAGAAAGAAAAGCCAATCTTCATCCGCGATTTCTTCACGTTCAAGAAAGCTGAGAAGCCCACACCTATCAAGGAGGTGGAGAGCGTGGAATCCATCGTGAAACACTTCGTCACAGGTGCTATGTCGTTCGGAGCTTTGAGCATTGAGGCACATGAGGCATTGGCTTTGGCGATGAACAAACTGGGTGCAAGAAGCAATACAGGTGAAGGTGGTGAGGACAACGCGCGTTACCACACTGAGGTGGATGGCGTGAGCCTCTCCAGCAAGACCAAGCAGATTGCCAGCGGTCGTTTTGGTGTGACGGCTGAGTATCTGGTGAATGCGGAAGAGATTCAGATCAAGGTGGCACAGGGTGCAAAGCCTGGTGAAGGCGGTCAACTTCCTGGCTTCAAGGTGAACAAGATTATCGCCAAGACAAGAAATGCTATTCCAGGCATCAGCCTGATTTCTCCTCCACCACATCATGATATTTATAGTATCGAGGACTTGGCACAGCTGATTTTCGATCTCAAGAACATCAACCCGACGGCTGCGGTGAGTGTGAAACTCGTCGCTGAGAGTGGGGTAGGAACCATTGCTGCTGGTGTGGCAAAGGCAAAGGCTGACCTCATTGTCATCAGCGGTGCTGAGGGTGGTACGGGTGCAAGTCCTGCCAGTTCGATGCGTTTTGCCGGCATCAGCCCTGAGATTGGTTTGGCTGAGACCCAGCAGACGTTGGTCATCAATGGTTTGAGAAATCAGGTTCGCCTTCAGACCGATGGTCAGCTGAAGACTGCAAAAGACGTTGTCATCATGGCGATGTTGGGTGCAGACGAGTTCTCGTTCGGAACGCTGCCGCTGATTGTGCTGGGCTGCGTAATGATGAGAAAATGTAACACAAACACCTGCCCTGTGGGTGTGGCAACGCAGGATGAGCGATTGAGAGAACGTTTCAGAGGAAAGGCTGAGTACGTGGTGAACTTCTTCACGTTCCTCGCCGAGCAAGTGCGCGAATACCTGTCTGAGATGGGTGTCCACAGCCTCAAGGAGATTATCGGTCACACTGAGTTCATCGATGTGAACACTGCCAATGCTACTGACAAGCAGAAGACGATTGATTTCGCTCGATTGCTCCATCAGCCCGACACCGACAAGCCTCTCTATTGGGATCGTGGCGAGTTCACGAAGGTGAGTGGTGTGAAAGACGAGGAAATCATCCGTGCTGCACAGAAGGCTATCGAGAACAAGGAAGAGGTGAGCCTCGACTATGCCATCAAGAATACCGACCGCGCCGTTGGCACGATGCTCTCAGGTGTGATTGCCAAGAAGTATGGTGAGGCAGGCTTGCCAGAAAGCACCATCAAGATTAAGTTCAAAGGTTCTGCAGGGCAATCGTTTGGCGCATTTGCTGTGAAAGGCCTGGATCTCCGCCTCGAAGGCGAGACGAACGATTACTTCGGCAAGGGTCTTTCTGGTGGTCGCATCAGCATCTTGCCTCCAGCTCGTAGTGGCGAGGGCTTCCATGCAGAAGACAATATCATCGCCGGCAACACGGGTCTCTATGGTGCCACGAGTGGTGAACTCTACGTGAACGGTAAGGTAGGTGAGCGTTTCGGCGTTCGAAACAGCGGTGCCATTGCCGTCATCGAAGGTGCAGGCGACCATTGTTGCGAATACATGACTGGCGGTCGCGTGGTGGTGCTGGGCAAGACGGGCAGAAACTTCGCCGCAGGTATGAGTGGAGGTGTCGCCTACGTTTACGACCCTGACCATACGTTCGACTATTTCTGCAACATGGACATGGTGGAGCTGGGACTTGTTGAGGACAGTGTGAGCCGCAAGGAATTGCTCGAACTGATCCGTCAGCACTATCTCCACACAGGCAGTGCCTTGGCTGGACGCATGCTCGATGACTGGAACCGTGTGATTGAGGACTTCATTCAAGTCGTTCCTATTGAATACAAACGCGTATTGCAAGAAGAGCAGATGGCGAGACTTCATGAGAAGATTGCGGATATACAAAGGGATTATTAAGAACAAGAAAAAGATAAAGACAAAGATATGGGAAATCCAAAAGCATTTCTGACTGTGCCTCGCAAAGAGGCTGGCTATCGCCCTGTGAATGACCGCATTCACGACTTTGGCGAGGTCGAACAGACTCTGAACACGAAAGATCGCCAGGAGCAGGCGAGCCGCTGTATGGATTGCGGCGTTCCCTTCTGCCACTGGGCATGTCCACTTGGCAATAAAGACCCCGAATGGAACGACGCACTCTATCGCGGCGAGTGGGAAACGGCCTACAAGATACTCAAGAAGACCAATCCGTTCCCTGAATTCACTGGCCGCATCTGTCCAGCGCTCTGTGAGAAGGCTTGTGTGCTCTATCTCACCACGGGCGATGCTGTGACCAACCGTGAGAACGAGTGTGCTATCGCTGAGCGAGCTTATCAGGAGGGATATGTCACCATCGAGCATCCAAAAAGGAATGGGAAGAAGGTGGCCATCATCGGTGCAGGTCCTGCCGGACTCGCTGCCGCCAATGCGCTCAACTACATGGGCTACGAGGTGACTGTCTTCGAGAAGAACGAAGCCGCTGGCGGTCTGCTCCGCTATGGCATCCCTAACTTCAAGCTCAACAAGAAGATCATCGACCGCCGCATCCAGGTGATGGAGCAGGAAGGTGTCACGTTCCGTTATGGCCAAGATATTCAGAGTGATGCAATATCATCGCAGTTCTCTAAAGACTTCGATGCTGTCATCCTCTCCACTGGCACTCCTACCGCCCGCGACCTCAAGGCTCCAGGGCGTGACCTCAAAGGCGTACACCTTGCCCTCGAACTGCTCTCCCAGCAGAACCGTGTTCTCGCTGGCATGGAGTTCTCGAAGGAAGAGCGCGTTACCGCGAAAGGCAAGAATGTCCTCGTCATCGGTGGTGGCGACACGGGTTCTGACTGCATCGGTACAGCACATCGACAGGGTGCCAAATCTGTCACCCAGATTGAAATCATGCCTAAACCCCCTGTGGGTCACAACCCCAACACTCCTTGGCCTAACTGGCCTGTCATCCTCAAGACAACCTCATCCCACGAGGAGGGCTGTATCCGTCGTTGGAACATCAACACGCTCGAATTCTTGGGTGAAGAGGGTCATGTGACAGGTGTCCGCGTTCAGCCTATCGATTGGAAACCCAATCCAGAAGGGGGACGTCCTATTATGGTTGAGGCTGGTGAACCAGAAGTGATCAAGGCCGAACTGGTGCTGCTCGCCATGGGATTCCTCAAGCCTGAGCATCCTCAGTACCCAGAGAACGTGTTCGTCTGTGGTGATGCAGCCAACGGAGCCAGCCTCGTAGTGAGAGCTATCGCATCAGGCAAGCAAACCGCTGATAAGGTTCACGCTTTCCTCAACGCTTCCCATTAATTTCCATCATTTTTATTAAATCACATTATTCACATATATATTCACTTAAACAAACACAATTATGGCAAACGAACTTAGATTTCAAGTTGTCGGCGAGGCTTTCAAGAAGAAGCCCCTCGACGTGATCGCACCGAGTGAAAGACCTTCCGAGTATTTCGGCAAGCATGTCTTCAACCGCGAGAAAATGTACAAGTATCTGTCGAAGGACGTTTACGAGAAGATGATTGATGTCATCGACAACGGCGCCCGTCTCGATCGCAAGGTGGCCAACGCTGTAGCTGAGGGCATCATGAAATGGGCGAAGGAGAATGGCGTGACTCACTATACACACTGGTTCCAGCCCCTCACCGAAGGTACTGCAGAGAAACACGACTCTTTCATCGAACACGATGGCAAAGGCGGTATGATTGAAGAGTTCAGCGGCAAGCTGCTCGTTCAGCAGGAGCCTGATGCCTCTTCCTTCCCATCGGGGGGTATCCGTTCCACTTTCGAGGCACGTGGATACTCTGCTTGGGATCCAACATCTCCAGTCTTCATTATCGACGACACACTCATCATCCCTACCGTATTCATCTCTTACAGCGGTGAATCGCTCGACTACAAGGCTCCTCTGCTTCGTGCCTTGAAGGCTGTTAATATCGCTGCTACTGAGGTTTGCCACTACTTCGATCCTGAAGTGAAGAAGGTGACTTCTAACCTCGGTTGGGAACAGGAATACTTCCTTGTGGATGAGGGTCTCTATGCTGCACGTCCAGACCTGCTGCTGACGGGTCGCACCCTTATGGGTCACGACTCTGCCAAGAACCAGCAGATGGATGACCACTACTTCGGTTCTATTCCAGAGCGTGTGGCTGCTTTCATGCGCGATCTCGAAATCCAAGCCCTCGAACTTGGCATCCCTTGCAAGACTCGTCACAACGAGGTTGCTCCTAACCAGTTCGAGTTGGCTCCTATCTTCGAAGAAACCAACCTCGCTGTTGACCACAACATGCTCTTGATGTCGCTCATGAAGAAGGTGGCTCGCAAGCATGGTTTCCGTGCCTTGCTCCATGAGAAGCCCTTCGCAGGCATCAACGGATCTGGTAAGCACAACAACTGGTCGCTTTCGACAGACAACGGCGTGCTGCTCCATGCTCCTGGCAAAACACCTGAGCAGAACCTCCGCTTCGCTGTGTTCATTGTCGAGACCCTCATGGGTGTCTATAAGCACAACGGTCTTTTGAAGGCCAGCATCATGAGTGCTACTAACGCACATCGTTTGGGTGCCAACGAGGCTCCTCCAGCCATCATCTCATCTTTCCTCGGCAAGCAGCTCTCTGAACTCCTCGACCACATCGAGAAGGCCGATAAGGAAGACCTCTTCACAATGGACGGCAAGCAGGGCATGAAGCTCGACATTCCTGAGATTCCTGAACTGCTCATCGACAATACCGACCGCAACCGTACTTCTCCATTCGCCTTCACTGGTAACCGTTTTGAGTTCCGTGCTGTAGGTTCTGAGGCTAACTGTGCCAGCGCCATGATTACCCTCAACAGCGCTGTGGCTGAAGCCCTTGTCAACTTCAAGAAGCGTGTGGACGAGCGTGTGGCAGTCATCAGCAAGAACTTCGAGAACTCTGAGCATAGTGCTACCTTCCATGCTATCATCGACGTGCTCCGTGAGGACATCAAAGCCTGCAAGCCTATCCGTTTCGACGGCAATGGCTACAGCGAAGAGTGGAAGGCAGAAGCTGCCAAGCGTGGTCTTGACGTGGAGACTTCTTGCCCAGTCATCTTCGAGCGTTATCTCGACCCAGAGAGCATCGCTATGTTCGAGAGCCTTGGCGTGATGACCAAGAAAGAGCTTGAAGCCCGTAACGAGGTGAAGTGGGAGACTTACACCAAGAAGATTCAGATTGAGGCTCGTGTCTTGGGTGACCTCTCGATGAACCACATCATCCCTGTGGCTACTTCTTACCAGAGCCAACTCCTCCGCAACGTGGAGCGCATGCGCAATGTCTTCCCTGCTGAGAAGGCCGATGAGCTCAATGCTCGCAACCTCAAGCTTATCGAGGATATCGCCCGTCGTACGGCTACCATCGAGACACAGGTGGAAGAACTTGTTGCTGCTCGCAAGGTTGCCAACAAGATTGAAGACGAGCACAAGAAGGCGATTGCCTATCACGACACCATCGCTCCGATGTTCGACACCATCCGTCGTCAGATCGACAAGCTCGAACTGGTTGTTGACGATGCCATCTGGCCATTGCCAAAGTACCGCGAACTGCTCTTCATCCGTTAAGGGTAAGCCTATTTCATACCGAACAGTGGGAAGTCAATTGCTTGGCTTCCCACTGTTGATTTGTGCAAAAAACACGTGCTGGAAGAAGAAATATTCATCTTTCTGGTGTTAATAACGAAAAAATGCCTACCTTTGACACCAATTAATGCTAAAACCACTGATGAGGTGAAGGCACAAGAAATTATTGAGTATATGGAGTCGCTGCGCAATGAGGAGCAGCGACAGGTGCTGATGCGGTTCTTCAAGACGGCTCCAGGCGAGTATGGCTATGGCGATGAGTTCTTGGGGCTGAAGGTGCCGCAGACGAGGGAAGTGGTGAAGGCGGCTTGGGATCTTCCGTTGAGCGAGGTGCCCGAGCTGCTGATGTCGCATTGGCACGAGGTGAGGCTCTGTGGATTCTTGATTCTTGTGTCGAGATTCGAGAAACTGGCAACCAAAAGGTTGGAAAACAATGCTGAAGCCATTACGAAACGCGATGAGATTGTGACGATGTACTTGCAATATGCCGAGCAGGCCAACAACTGGGATTTGGTCGATCTCTCCGTACACAAGATACTTGGACATTGGCTTCTGTTGCCCACGAATTTGGGCGATAAGGAAGATAAGGTAAAGGTGCTCGACAAACTTGCAGCCAGTCCCTGTCTTTGGAAACAGCGCATGAGCATCGTCTGTTCGTGGAAGACCTCGCAGCAAGGCGATCCTTCATGGTGCCTCCGCTATGCGGAAATCCATCTGCATCATCCTCACGACCTCATGCACAAGGCTGTCGGCTGGATGCTACGCGAGATGGGCAAGCGTGTTTCGATGGACTTGCTTCGCGACTTCCTCCATCAGCATGCCCATGAGATGCCTCGTACCATGCTCCGCTATGCCATCGAAAAGATGCCAGAGAAGGAAAGACAGGAGTGGATGAGTTGAAAAAATGTCGTTATTAATTCAAAGATAATTATGATAGAACTTAGCAATGAACAGCTGACCATTAAGGTCGCAGAAATGGGAGCAGAACTCCAGAGTATTATTGACAATAAGGGACATGAGTACCTTTGGCAGGCCGATCCGCAGTATTGGCCTCGTCATTCGCCCATCCTGTTCCCTATCGTATGCAGCGTGGAGAACGACACCTATACGGTTGATGGGAAGGAATATCACTTGCCACGTCATGGATTTGCCCGCGACACCGAGTTTTCCGTCGTGAGCCAGTCGGACAAGCAGGTGTTTCTCTCCTTACGCGACAGCGAAGAGACGTTGAAGGTTTATCCGTTCCATTTCAGACTCAATGTGAATTACACCATCAACCAGAACCGTGTTTTCGTTGTTTGGCACGTGGAGAACACAGGTAAGCAGGAGATGCATTTCCAGATTGGTGGTCATCCAGCTTTCTATGCCCCAGGTTGTGAGGCTGGTCAGCCTTTGAAAGGTGTGTTGCGTGTTGACAACAAGGGACAATTGCAGGGGTTGAAGAGCCATATTGACGGTTCGGTAGAGATGGAAGAGATTGGAATTGACTCGCAGGATGGTCTCATCCACTTCGATGATGAGTTCTTCGCCCACGACTCCGTGAAACTGCACAAGAGCCAGACAAGTAGCGTGGAACTGCTCAATCCTGATGGTAGCGTGGCTGTGAAACTGGACTATAGTTGTCCCATCATCGCTTTCTGGAGCCCTTATCAGAAGAACGCTCCATTCATCTGCCTCGAACCTTGGTTTGGCGTAGGTGATCCTCGTGGCTACAAGGGCGAATTCAAGGACAAGCCAGTAATCAATCATCTGCTGCCTGGCGCTTCGTTCCTGGGTCAGTACGTCATCACCATCGGTGAATAATTGAGCCCATTCATAGGGAAAGCTGCAACTATGGAATATATGTCTCAAGAGGGCTACGACAAGTTAGTGGCCGAACTGCACCAGTTGGAATATGTGGAATATCCCAAGGTCAAGGAAGCGCTTATCGAGGCTCGTGAAAAAGGAGATCTCAGCGAGAACTTCGAGTATCATGCCGCCAGACGTGAGCAGTCACGACTCTTAGGTAGAATACGTTTCAAGCAGAAAGTCTTGGAGTATGCGAGAGTCATCGACACGAACCGACTTGCCTCAGACGTTGTAGGCTTGCTCACCAAGGTCGATTTGACCAACTTGGGGAATCAATGCCAGATGACCTATATGATTGTCAGTCCGCATGAGTCCAATCTGCAAGAAAAGAAGATTTCCATCAAGTCGCCCATTGCTCAAGCTCTCTTGGGCAAGAAAGTTGGCGATATCGTAGAGGTGCATGTTCCAGCAGGTGTCCAAAAGTTCCGCATTGACAAGATTCAATTGTAGGCAACGGATCGGGGATCATGAAAAAAGCATTGATGACATTGGCTTTGGGCACGTTTGGATTAGGCGTGACAGAGTTTGTGATGATGGGAATCCTGCCTTTCATGGCTGCGGATTTCGGCGTGAGCATTGCTGAGGCAGGACACCTTATTTCCAGTTATGCCTTGGGTGTCTGTGTGGGAGCTCCGTTGATGGTCGCTTTTATGCGTACTTGGCGGTTGAAGAAGATTGTCGCCCTCCTCATGTGCGTCTTTTTTGTGGCTTCAGTCGGTATGGCGTTATGCCCGGAATACTACTCCATGCTTGCTATGCGCTTTGTGGCAGGATTGCCGCATGGAGCTTATTTCGGTGTGGCCAGCATCATAGCTGATCGTCTGTCACATGGAGGAAAATCAGCCACAGCGGTTGCCATCATGTGTTCGGGCATGTCTGTCGCCAATCTCATCGGCATCCCGTTCGGCACATTCATTTGCCAAGTAGCATCATGGCGTTACATCTTTGTATTTAGTGCCGTGTGGGGACTTGCCACCTTGTTCTCCATCTGGCGTTTCATCCCTTCAATGGATGCCTTGCCAGATGTAGGCGCCAAGGGGCAGTTCCGCTTCTTGAAATCGCTTGCCCCTTGGCTCCTGATTGCTGCGACGTTGCTGGGCAATGGCGGTATATTCTGCTATTTCAGTTATTACGCCCCCTTGCTTACTGATCATTCAGGCATCAGTGCAACGTTCTTGCCGCTGATGTCGGTCATTGCAGGTGCAGGAATGGTGGTGGGCAACATGACTGGTGGAATGCTCAGCGACAGGATAGGTCCAGGGCATACGGGTCGATTGCTGCAAATCATCATGTTCGCAAGTCTGCTGAGTATTTTCTTGTTCAGCCACATTGCATGGCTCAGCGTGTTGCTGATGTGCATCACCACTTTCTGCCTGTTTGGAGTGGGCTCTCCTCAACAACTGCTCCTGCTTCGATTCAGTAAAGGTGGTGACCTGTTGGCTGGTTGCATGGTGCAACTTGCCTTCAATTTCGGCAATGCCGTTGGTGCCTATCTGGGTGGCATCCCTCTGACCATAGGGTATGACTACAACTACACAACCGTTCCTGGCATCATCATGGTTGCCATCGGCATCCTCTGCTACACCATCTTTTGCCATCGATACGAGCGATTGGCAAAAAGATTTCTATAACTAAGCACTTGATAAATACACTACATATCTCTCTAATATTCGAATCATAGCAAGGGGGTAGCAAGGGGGTAGTAAGGGGGTAGCAAGGGAGATGGAAGGGAGATGGAAGGGGGAACGGCTCCTTCTGATAGCAGTGGGCTAGTGTACGGATAGTGTAGCGCTATCGTAGGGATATCCAAGCTATATCGTAGCATAGGCGTAGCGTAGATGTAGCATAGGCGGAGCTTATACCCTCGGAGTGGCTCGGCAAAAATTTGCGCCATAGTTATACAAAAAGATTTCTATAGTTAAGCAGAAAATTTGTTTCCCCTAAGGGTAACAAGTGTTCCCCCTAAGGGAAAATCAACCCGCTTCCTGACGATTGACCACCCGCTTCCCGTCGGTGGGCCGCTTGCTTCTTGATGGTTGACCGCTTGCAAGAAGCAGGCGCCCCGTCTGCTTCTTGCAAGAGAACTCTCAGGTGAGATGGCATAATGCTTCGTTTTTATGTCATTAATAGCATTTGGAATTGGGAAAAAGGGCGTAAATAGTGAGAAAAATGGCTATTTGGTGAGATTAAACATTAAATAGGGCGTACTTATGTGTTCTATTTCAAGAAAAATGAGTACCTTTGTAATCATAACAACCGCAATTTTATCATGGATGACGACATCAATCTTTTGTGAGACAGCCTAAAAGAGAATGAAAGAAGAACTAAAAAAACGCTTTCTTGCAGCCCTCAAAGAATACCATTCGTTGGGAATTGCTGAACAGATAGACTACCAGAAGTTCTATCTGTACTCCATCATTACTCATTCCACAGCAATTGAGGGTTCTACAGTAACGGAAATCGAGAACCAGCTTCTGTTTGATGAGGGCATCACAGCAAAAGGTCGCAGTCTGCAGGAGCAGATGATGAATCTCGATCTGAAAGCTGCATACGAGCACTCTATGCAATTGGCTCATCAGCATACAGACTTCTCCATAGATATGCTGAAAGAACTGTCTGCCATTGTGATGAAGAATACAGGTGCATCATACAATACGGCACAAGGCTCGTTCGATGCCTCTAAAGGCGATCTGCGTCTCGTAGGTGTGACGGCAGGCATCGGTGGACGTTCCTATATGAATTACCAAAAGGTGCCTGCCAAGTTGGCGGAATTATGTCAGTTGCTTAATCAACGTCGGCAAACACTGTTGAATGGTACTGACATTATTGAGCAATATCTCCTGAGTTTTGATGCTCATTATCAGTTGGTAACCATTCATCCTTGGGTGGATGGCAATGGTCGCATGTCTCGATTGGTGATGAACCATCTGCAATATGAGTTCGGATTGGTTCCCGTGAAAATCGTCAAGGAAGACAAAGCCGAATACATACAGGCTTTGGTTGATTCACGCGAACAAGAGTCACTTGAACCCTTCCGTGAGTTTATGATGGAGGAGCATGTGCGAAATATCTGCAAAGAGATAGAAGAATACAAGAAATCACAAGCCGATGACCCGATAAAAGTCACTTCTGACCCGATAAAATCATTCTCTGACCCGATAAAAGATCGCCTATATCAAGCTGTTTTACAGGATGGGACCCTCAACTACGCTGAGTACGCAGCTATCGTAGGTGCATCAGAAGCCACAGTGAAACGTCGCCTTGGAGAGTTGAAAAAAGAGGGGATTATCATTCGAGTTGGGAGCAATAAAACTGGTCATTGGGAAGTTGTGAATCGCAGTTGACCATTTTCGCAAAGTCACGAAAATGGTAGTAAAGAAAGAGAAACAAAACGAAAAAGATATGGGTATGGACTACGACGGCAGATTTATCATGCAGAAGACGGTGGACTGGTCGCTGTTGAATGACGGGATGACCATTATCTGCGATGAGGTTTCTTTGGCTCGGCAGAATCGATGCAAGCATCATTCTGCTCTCGCTTTGCGAAACGTTCCGGTGTCGGCATGTGCGCTGCTGAAGGCTTGGGACGAGTCCATTTTGACGCATGGGGTAGGCAAGGACATCAAGGTGCTGATTGATGGCGAGTTCTATGATGCCAAGTTGAAGAACCAGAATTTTGAGCAGAGTAACTGGGCAGGTCATAAGGATGTAATTCAAATCCGCTATGGACGGCAATCAGCATTGGCTGTGAAATTGAGAGCCGTTTTCAAAAAGAGTTACGACTATCTGTTTGCTCAGAAGCAGTTGCTGGGAAAGAGCAAACGACAGATTCTTTTGCCCGATGACATCCACGAATACATGCGGCTGTATCTGACCACATCGAGTGACGTGCTGTGCATGGAGTGTTGTGCTGATGCCGACTATCAGCAGTTGGCTAACACCCTCAACTCTGTTCCCGAGGAAGTCTATGAGGCGAGCGATGACGACAAGTTCTTCATGGCAGATAAGACGGCCTCTGTGGTTCAGAAGGAACTGCTGGTGAAGTACCGCAAGATAGACCGCAGCATCATTCGCATGCTCAAGGAGTTCTACGGCTATCGCGACGAGATAAGTGGCGAGAAGATTGGCGAGCAATATGGCGACAGCGTGGTGGAAGCTCACCACATCGACTACTTCACCCGTTCGCAGAACAACGATTCCACAAATATTATAATCATCAGCCCAAATTTCCACCGCATCATCCACAAGAACAACCCACACTTCAACCGTGAGAAATTCCAGTTTGAATTTCCAAATGGTGAAGTACTGAGATTGAAGTTGTATGAGCATTTGAAAATGTAAACTATTTACGATTATGGAAAAACAAACCACTGAGGAATTCATCAAGAAAGCCCAAGCGGTACATGGGGATAAGTGTGATTATTCGAAGGTGGAGTATGTGAACTCGACTTCAAAGATATGCATTGTGTGTCCCGAACATGGGGAGTTTTGGCAAATACCAACTTCTCATCTGAGAGGTAGAGGATGCCCCCATTGTGGAAGAAAAAGCAGAATTATGAAAGGATGTTCTTCAAAGGAAGAATTTATAAATAAAGCGAGATCCATACATGGAAATAAGTTTGATTATTCTAGAGTTGACTATATTAATTCAAAAACAAAGATATGTATTGTGTGTCCCGAACATGGGGAGTTTTGGCAAATTCCGAATTCTCATCTTTTAGGAAAGAGTTGTCCCCTATGTAGTAAAAAAAGTAGCGCAAAACAACGTTCAAATACACAGGAAATCTTTTTTAAGCGTATTAAGGCAAAATTTGGAAACAAGTTTGATTATTCTAAGTCCGTATTTAATGGATGGAATAATCCTATTATAATAACTTGTAAAAAACATGGAGATTTTCAGACTACGCCCAAGCATCATCTAATGGGAGATGGCGGATGTCCACATTGTCGTATACTAACTGTCTCAAATAAACTAAGAAAGGGTATAGAACTGATTAAAGAAACACTTGTTGAAAGGTATGGGGATGACATTGTTTTAATTTCTACAGAGTATTCAAATGTTAGAAAACCTTTGGTTTTGGAATGTAAAAAGCATGGACAATTTGTCACAACATGGGCTCTTATTCGGAGAGGGTCTTGCTGTCCAGCTTGTGGAATTGAGAATAGAGCCCTAAAAAGGAGTCTCGGACAAGAGGAGTTTGAACGAAGATCAAACCTAATACACCACAATAAGTATTCATATGAACTCGCTGTCTATAAAGAAGAAAAAAGCAAGGTTTGGGTTAGATGTCCAGAACATGGTTATTTCGAAATTATGGCAGAGCATCATATGGCAGGATTTGGATGCCCAATTTGTTCGTTTACTAGAGGTGAACAAGCTGTTTATAACTATTTATCTGAACACAACATACAATTTGATTATCAATATGAATTTGCATCTTCTGATCTTTTTAGTAATAATACTAAGTTCAGGGTTGATTTTTGGCTGAAACAATTAAATGTTATCATTGAGTATAA
>JAFZVN010000001.1 GCA_017617805.1 Bacteroidaceae bacterium
CCGACGAGTCAAATCAAAACATATAGAAAGGAACATAAAAGATGAACAGCGTAAAATGCAAGACTAAGAACATGGCAGTGAGAGACTACTGCCTGTTGTGGGGATGCCCCGGTTTGGTCATCCTCACCATCTCCCTTTTTGTGTCGTTGAAGGTGGGCAATGATTTCGGTCAAGACAACTTTGCCAAGTTTGTAACCTTTGTTATATCCAGCGGACTGTTGGGAACGGTCTATTATCTGTTCCAGTCCGTGTTGGTCGAGGTGCCACTTAAATTGCAGAAAAGGCAAAGAAAAGAAACCATGCTTCTGACCGACCAGGAAGCGGAAGTGGTATTAGAAGAGGCAAAGGGAAATGTGAGTTTTGAACAAGTCCAAGAATGTTTGGCAGAAGTTCCACATCAAACCGAAGATCCAAAAGAATCCTTATTAGAGGAAGTGAAAGAACCGACTGTAAAGGCTTCCGATACGATAGAGACGAGTATGGAGCAGCCATACTTGTATGCCTTACGTTGCAAGGAGTTTCAGCGTGAGCAGGAACAGAGACGGCAGGACACCATCGCTGCCATCATGGAATATGTGACCCATACCATGTCACCATACGTCTATGACAATGGAGAGTTGGAAATGCTCTGTGATGCAATCAGGATGTGGGCCGATGATTGGCGGCATAATCCTGTACCCATCAGGCTGAAGTCCACCCTTACCACCCTTGACCTACGGCACTTTGTCTGGAACATAGCCGAGAGGTTGGGCAGCAAGAAAGACTACACGGGCGAAGTACGCGCCATCTTTATCAAAAGGATGTTTCCCGACGTGATGAAGGACATAGAACTTGACAGCATCCGCAACTTCAAGTTCCAGCCCTATACTGGCAATATCGTGATAGACGAGCCGGACAAGGGTGATTTTCAATTCCATTATGAGTAAAATCACTTAAACATCTGTCTTACATAAGAAAGCGACCTAAACAATATGACCCTCAAAAATCAGCGAAAACGAGAAATAATTCTTGAATTTCGCTGACTTTTAAGTTGAATTATCACTCGACGTAAGTGGGCGAAAGCTGATGTTATCGCATCGGTTTTCGCCCATTATTTGTTTTGTAATCTTCTATCGGGAGTGCCAGACAAGTCTTGATGCGCATTCTATTTCAGCCTTTTCCCCTTTCAATCTTCCCTCGTAGCCCACATTTTTTCCAATTATTTCATACTGATTTGATTATTCGTGGATTATCGTGAATAATCGGAATCAGCATGGCATCATTGAGTTCCTTTGCAGCCGATTCACCAAAATAGTGATAAGTTATGCAAAACGAGAATTTGACATTCAACGACCTCCCGCAGGTCGTCGCCCAGCTTCGGGATGAGGTGATGGGCATGAGAGCCATGCTGTCCAGACAGCAGGCAGAGAGTAGTAAATCAGTAAAGGAGAACCGCCACAAACCCATGACTGTGGAGGAGGCCATCGAGTACACGCACATCCCCAAGGGAACCATGTACATGAAGCTGGAGGATGGTACCATCCCTGCCACCAAGCCTGGCAGAAGATGGATCCTGTATCAGGACGAGCTTGACAAGTGGCTGGAAACCACACGCAGGAATGTCGTGCCTCTGACAGCAGACGAAGAGAACGCAGCCATCCTTGCCTCGCACAAACGTAAGCCTGACAAGCATGACTGGCAGGCGGAAGCTGATGCCGTTCCGACGTAACCCTTTTTCAAGTCCAATTCAAATCAAGTTCAAATCACATTATTAACAACGGTGTGGGCTGACCAATGCCAGCCCTCACCACAAACAAAAGAAACAATGAAGTACAATAATGTAAAGTATGGAATCCTGCTGACCAGAGAGCAGCTTGATTTCCTCAAAGATGACAACCAAGGCTTCCACCGCATGAAAGCCTTCGACACGTTTCTCTCTTTGGCGGCTATAGAGCCAGTCCATTATGAGAAGAAAAACTTCTCAGCTGACCTTGACATCGGGCAGTTTGCCATATCGAAAGTGGAACTCGCCGAACTCTGGCACTGTGACCGCAAGACAGCACAGAAGATGATAGACCTCTTCAACGAGGTGAGGATTCTCACATCCGCCAGCAACAATCGCACGACAATCCACACCATCCACTGTTTGGCTTTCTGGTTTGTGGACGGACAGGATGCGCCCATCAGGAATCCGCATTACCAGCGTAATCCTGTCACTCCGAAACTGGCTGTCCAAGGTAATGCAAATCCAACCTCTTCTAATGATAATGGCACCAGCCACCCTCAATCGTTCACATCTTCCAATCCCGTTTCATCTTTGGCTGATGCCAATGACGATGAAAGGGAAAAGAATATGTTACCTCCATACGGAGAGGATGGACAGCTGCCAGAGGACTACTTGGAGGAACTTGACGAGCACTATGCAAACCTGCCGCCAGAAACCGATGAGCCATATACCACTTCCAATGATGCCCCATGTGGCGACACCCCTAACATACCCGACAATCTAAATGGCATCCATGAGAATAAAGGCTCGTCCACACAACCTGTCTCGCCAATCCCAAATACGGCAGCTGCGGACACATTAGACTCTACCGAAAGCCATCAATATGGCAGCGACTGACAGCAGACAAAAGCCACGGACAAGCCCGAAGAAGTGTGATTTTTTCTGAGGTCTAAACAAGAAGTCCCAATGTCTGACAGATTTGCTTCGCTGCACAGTCCTTCCACTGGGCTCTTGCGCCGCTCGCAGGCTCGCACCGGGCTGTCCAAGGCTTATACTTCAATCTTCAATAGCAATACATTTATAAACCCATTAAGAATAATCGAGAACAATATGACTAAGAAAAACCCAAAGACGTCAGAAAAGAGGCAGAACAAGGGACATCACATAGATGTCCGCTTCACAGAAGAAGAATACAAACAGATTGTAGCCAATGCCGCCAAATGCGGTATACCCAAGAGCCTGTACGTCCATAACATCGTCCTTGGACACCAGCCCAAACAGCTGATGACCGATGGACAGGAGGAAGCACTGAAAAGCCTATCCGCTGCAAGATCGGAACTTGTCGGCATCCGCAATGCCCTTCACGGTCTACCGCAGGAGGTGAGGAAACGGTACTTCAAAAACGAGCGTTTCATGGATGCATGGATTGAGGGTATCAACTACCTTATCCGACAGTGGGATGCAATTAGAGAGAAATTCATGGGATAACAAATTAAACAAGAAAACGATGATAGCAACAGCAAGACCTATAGAGCATGGTCAGGCCATGACCAATTATGCCACGAAAGACTTCCGTGCCGACATCGTGAAGGTGAACCTCCTGACAGAGGATCTGCCTCCGATGGGCATGTGGGACGAGATGGTGCTCCACTTGAATCGCTTCAAGCAGAAGTTCGCACGGAAGCCCATTGACAAGACATCCATACGCATCGAGGTTTCCCCATCCATGAACGAGAGTGACGGATGGACGCTCGATGACTGGCGACGTTTCACGGAAGAGTTCGTGGATGAACTTGATCAGGTGACCAAGACACCAGATGGCAAGCACAAGAATCTTGTCAAGACGAACATCAAGAACTCG
>JAFZVN010000019.1 GCA_017617805.1 Bacteroidaceae bacterium
ACACATTGTCATATTTAAAAAATAGATTGGGAAGGTCATCGTTTATGCCTCGCCCCGTAAGTTTGACAAGGGCTTCCTTTTGTGTCCAAAAGCGAGTGAAAGGAATGTTAGGGTCGGGAGATGACTGGACGAGGGAGAACTCTTCAGGAGAAAGGACACGACGGGCAAGAGACTCACTATAGCGTCCAATGGACTCAACGTCGATACCAACAGGTCTTTCTGAAACAACACAAGCAACAGCTTGTTTGCAATGAGAAATATTGAAGTTGACAGTTGACAGTTGACAGTTGACAGTTTTGTTAGGGTTAAGGTTAGCGTTATCGTTAAAATTCAGTTCTGGTTTGCCGTGCTCGCCAATCAGAAAGGAGGGTTGCTCATTGATGCCATAGGTCTCCTTGAGGGCTTGACACAGAAGCAGATAGGCAAAGGTACACTCCTTGCGACCCTGCTCGTGCTTGAAGCGCAGAGCTTTTTCGCGTCGCCAGTCGGGAAGGGAGGCAATGGCTGCTTCGAGCTCTTCTGAAGTGATGGCAGCGAGGTTGTCTCTCACATAAAGTCTAAAGTTTTTCTCCACAATTCTTGCAGTAGTTGGCTTTGAGATCAGTTTTTTGGTTGCAACGAGGGCATCGTCCGTTCTTTCCCTTGCGCTTAGTTTCGTCTATCATAGTGGCAGACACGATACCTGTGGGAACAGCGATGATAGTGTAACCAAGAATCATGACGATGCTGGACAGGAGGCGCCCCACAATCGTGACAGGAGTGATGTCGCCATAACCAACGGTGGTGAGGGTGACAATCGCCCAATAGATGCTGGTGCCGATGTCCGTGAACTGCGTTCCTGGCTGTGTTCCCTCCACCATAAACATCAGCGTGCCAATGATAGTGACAAGGATGAGAACGAAGAGGAAATAGACCAGTATCTTCCTGAAACTGAGTTTAATGCTCTGAAGCAGCAGATAGCCCTCGTTGATGAAAGCGAAGAGCTTGAGCACGCGGAAAATGCGGATAAGTCGGAACACTCTCAGGATGAAAAGGTAACGAGCGGATGAGAGGTAGGGAATGAAGGAAAGATAGAGCGGCAAGGTCGCCAAAAGGTCAATGATGCCGAAGAAACTGAGAGCGTAGGTTTTGGGACGCGGCGAACAGTAGAGTCGGAGGATGTACTCGATGGTGAAGAAGAACGTGAGGACATACTCCATCACAGTAAGCACATCTTTGAAACGTCCCATCACCTGAGGTTTCGTCTCGATGAATGCGACAATAAGACTGAGGACGATCGCGACCATCACAGCGATGTCGAATGCCTTGCCCGCCTTGGTGTCGGAATTGAACACGATATTGTAGAGGCGTGGCTTATCTTTGAGCAATGCAAAAAACTTTTTCATGGGGGCAAAGGTACGAATAAGTGAGAGAAAAACCAAATTTAATTTGATATTTCCGAACGTGAGTACCTTCGGCGAAGCCAACGGTACGAAAAAGTTTAGAGTTTAGAGTTTAGAGTTTTTTGTCGTAAAGTTTATTTTTTTCGTCAGATGCGCAGATAAGCCCATGCTTTTGCACATCTTTTTTTGAGGTGTGCATTTTTTTTGAGTGTTTTTTACACACATCGTTAAACAGTGTGTAAAATGCTCATAATTACACGTTTTTTATTTGTTCAATATATATATTGTTCGTAATTTTGAACTCGAAAAGCCGCACACCTCACACAGAGTGTGCATTTTTCATGGAGTAGATTCGAAGAAAGAGACAGAATAAAATATGACCAAAACAATGCTTGATAGGTTCCTGAAAAAGTCAACCTTCACCTCTCAAGAAGATTTCGAGAAGAACTTTGAGTTTGTGATTCCCGAAAACTTTAATTTTGCCTATGACGTGATGGACGTGTGGGCAGAAGAGACGCCCGATCGCTTGGCGTTGCTGTGGTGCAACGACAAGGGGATTGAACGCCGATTCACATTTGCTGATATTCGTCGCGAATCGAACAAGGTGGCAAGTTACCTGCGTTCACTGGGCATCGGAAAGGGAGATTTCGTGATGCTCATCATGAAGCGCCGCTACCAGTTCTGGCTCACGATGCTGGCGCTGCACAAGCTCGGTGCTGTGGCGATTCCAGCCTCTTTCCTGTTGACGAAGAAGGACATTGTGTATCGTGTCAAGTGTGCTGACGTGAAGGCGATTGTGGCTACAGGTGACCCTGATATTCTGCGCCACATTGACGAGGCACATGCTGAGTGGCCTGCATTGAAGCATCGCATCAGCATTGGTCCTGTGGTGCCTGAGGGATGGGATGATTTCAAGGCAGGTGTGAAAGTGGCGAAGGAATACAAGGGTGAGCGTGTGACGAAATCATCGGATTTCCTGCTCATGTACTTCACATCAGGCACGAACGGTCAGCCAAAGATGGCGATTCACGACCACACCTATCCACTCGGACATATCGGCACAGGCGCTTTCTGGCACAACCTGCACATGGGCAGCCTGCACCTGACTGTGGCCGACACAGGATGGGCAAAGGCAACGTGGGGAAAGATGTATGGACAATGGATTGCTGGTGCGACGCTCTTTGTGTATGACCATGAGAAGTTCCATGCTGCCGACATTCTGGAGAAAGTGGGACAGTACAAAATCACCAGTTTCTGTGCACCTCCAACGATTTACCGCTTCATGATTCGTGAAGACCTGAGCCGTTTCGACCTCAGTTCATTGGAGCACGTGACAACAGCAGGCGAGGCATTGAACTCTGCCGTTTATGATAAATTCCTCGAAATCACAGGATTGGAAATCAAGGAGGGCTTTGGACAGAGTGAAACCACTTGTCTGATTGCCACGACCCCTTGGATGAAGACCAAACCTGGTTCGATGGGCAAACCTATGCCACAATACGACATTCATCTGTTGACACACGATGGAAAGGAAGCCAAAGTGGGCGAAGAGGGACAGATTGCTATCCGCACGGACAGAGCAAAGCCTATTGGCTTGTGCTGCGAGTACTATCACAATGCAGGCGAGACAAAGAAGGGATGGCACGACGGTTTCTACTTCACGGGCGACTTGGCATACAAGGATGAGGACGGCTATTTCTGGTTTGTGGGACGTGCTGACGATGTCATCAAATCGTCAGGTTACCGTATCGGTCCTTTCGAGGTGGAAAGTGCGCTGATGACTCACCCATCCGTTGTTGAATGCGCCATTACAGGTGTGCCAGACGACATTCGTGGTATGGTGGTGAAGGCAACGATTGTGTTGGGCAAGGAATGGAAGGACAAGGCAAATGAGGACTTGATCAAGGAGTTGCAAGACCACGTGAAGAGGACAACCGCTCCTTACAAATATCCACGTATCATTGAGTTTGTGGACGAACTGCCAAAGACACATTCGGGCAAGATCAGAAGAGTGGAGATCAGGCAGAACGATGCAGAGAAATTTAAAGCTGAGAGTTGAGGGGCAAGG
>JAFZVN010000020.1 GCA_017617805.1 Bacteroidaceae bacterium
GGCTTGCTCCTGAGTCCACATTTTACCTTGGGGCACGAACATTCCGAATAGCTCAGTTCATAAACCTTCCCTGGCTCAATAACCCTACCCTGATACGACTTGCTGTTGTACCCTTCCGAATAGATCCTGTCAAAATCCCCACCGTACTTGGCATAGATTTGCTTATGTAACGGGAGGACATAATCCTTGACGCATTCTATAGCCTCTTCCCTATAACCCATATTATTAAATCGTAATCTTTTCATTGTTTATTGTATACTTAATTCTTGATATCCACACCGCCCAGGAAATTCTCGGCAATAATATGAAGGCAAGGGACATCTTTGCCCGCAATTCTTGAGGCATGGTTGCCGACGCCGCCAATGAAGCTGCGGCTCTTGACCACAACGTTCACCGTTTGAGGCACAAAGAGTTCCGCACCACCACAAAAGGTATGGATCTCTATCTCCTCATCCTCTGTAATGGTGGCGTTTCGCATGTCCATACGGATACCGCCACAGAAAGCGTCGAGACGGGCACCATGGAAAGGCTCACCATGATAGATGTATTCATCGCCGCCATAGTGTACGCTGCAGCAGATGCGCTTGCCGTCCTCACCGATAGGCAACGGACGTTGCAACCATTGGTCAGGGTCGCGACGATAACTGTTGACGATCACCAAAGCGCCTAAATAGATCAACGCTGCTGGAGCAATGTAAGCCATCCAGGGCTGGCACCACAGCCAGTCGTTCCCAATGATACCCCATAGATTGGCCAGCTTCCATGCACCAGCCACAATCAACACAATTCCAATAATCGTTCTTGGTTTCATAACTTTGATTAAAATATTAAAAATTTTCAGTTGCAAAGTTATGACCAATTATCAATCCCACCAAATTTCTGGGATATTCTGCATGGTTTTGTGACGAATGGAAAGAGGCTCCTTTCTTTTATCCTAAATATTCATCATCGCGTACCAGCACCTTCTCAATTTTGCCGACGTACATGGTGTGGAAATCGCGCTGTGGATAGTTCGCATTGATGGTGTCCTGATAGAGAAAACCGCTCTCTTGGAGTTCTGAGGCATACATCTTCTTACAAACCAATACCAACTTGGCCTCTTGGAAATAGACCGCGTTATCGGCATAGACAGGAGTAAGGCCAGCCTTGGCTATCTTATCCTCGTCACGTCCTGACACACTGCCCAGATAAGCCATCTGCTTCTTGAACGACTTATCCATGACGCAGAGAGTGAAATACGGCTCCTCGTCCATGAACTTCTTGGTATATCTCGAAGGACGCAGGTAGATCACCGCCGTTGGGTCATTCTGTCCCCACAGGCATCCGAGGTGTCCCCAAGAGGCCGTCATCGTGTTACACCCCGACTGCTTATTACCCGCAGTCACCAGCATCCATTCACCACCAATCAGGTTGAACGGATTAAACTTCATCTCCTTGTAGTTAATCTCTTTCATTTCTCTATATGATTAATAGTTGTTGCAAAGGTAGGCATTTCGGCCGAATTCTGAGGAATAATGCGTGAATTTAACTAAAGTTGAAGGAGCTTTCGTCCGAAAAAGCAAAAACGGTTATGCTTTCGTTTTCACTTGCCGACTCTTGAATGGCATCTTCATAGCCTGTGAGGGCGGCAAAGGGGGCAAACTGGGCTGCACGGTTCCACATCGACATCTGAGGATGGCGCTTCGACACGTGATGTGGCAAGTGGATGATATCATCGTAATCTCCCATAACTTTCAATTTTTAACTTTTAACTTTAATTTGGCTCCGCCGAAGGTTCTATGTCAAAAAAAGAAAACCTTGAAAACCCCGTTTTTCAGGTTGAGGCTTTGCCTTTGATGTTATGTCTGCATGCTTTTTCTTGTATGCAAGCATCCAGATAAAAGCCTCCATCTACAACATCAGCCCTTGCAGGGCAGCAACCTGAATACCGAAAAACCGAAAAAATTAGCGGTGTGTTGCTGGTTGAAATTCCACATGGTTTTGACTGTAGCCTTAAACCGTCACGACTCGGCAAAACTCAAACTAGTTTCGTTCTGCTCTCACTGCTCCGGTTTTTCTTGGTTTTTCTTTTGAAAAGGTTGGAATCCTGATAAGGATGAGATGATGTGTATGAAGCCTTTTATCTGTGAGTTGGCTCACAAGGGAAAGGATGCAGACACAGCATCATAGACGATAGTCTCAACCTGAGCAAAAGAGGTTTTTTATCGTTTTTTTAATTATCAACACAGAGTTTTGCGAGTGATCCATTTCAACTTTCAATTTTTAACTCTTAACTTTTAACTTTTAACTATGTCTTGTGTCCTCCTATCTGTGCATTGCGGTCTTTGGCGGTGGCTCCTTCCTCGTAGTTCAGGCCACGGAGGATGGCGTTCTTGCCAAAGCGGTGCTTGATTTTCAGCTGTGCCTCCTGCAGGCGACGTTCCTTGTCGAGCTGTGCTTGCTCCTGCTGACGTTGCTTTTCCAGGGCTTCGTAGTCGGTGAACAGGTCGAGTTGCTGGGGCTGCTTTGGCTGCTGGGCAAGGGTGGATTCTGGCACGACATGATTGACGCAGAGGTTCAGACGTCGGATGAGCAAATCGGGGTTGACCAATCGGTCGAACAGGGCTGCTGCTGCCTCCATGATCATGTGGGAAGAGGATGTGGGCTTGCCGAAATTCGACGTGCCGTGTGCATGTTTGGGAACGGGCTTGCCATAGTGGTTGGTGGTAATCTCGCCATGATACTTGTCGCGTATCTCTGGGCGTGTGAGGCACTCGGCATCATAGCCCACGGTGAGCACGAGCTGGTCGGTGACCATGCGCTTGGACACCAAATCAAGGGCCATTCCCTCTGCCATCTCTTGTATCACCACTCGGGCTTTCTTGAACGTGTAGGGCTCTTGCAGCACCTGTCCGCTGCTGAACGAGTTGGTCTCTGGGCGATAGGCCTTGACAGCTTCGATGGTGCAGGGTTCCCAGCCCCAGGCGTGGTCGATGAGCAGTTCGGCATTGACGCCAAACAGATGGTAGAGGAGTTCCTCGTTCTGCTCTGAAAGGCGGGCTATCTTGCCCATGGTGTCGATACCGTAGAGCGCCAGCTTGTTGGCAATGCCTCGACCCACACGCCAGAACTTGGTGATGGGTTGATAGTCCCAAAGCTCGCGACGATAGGTCTGCTCGTCGAGTTCGGCAATGCGCACGCCATCCTTGTCGGCAGGCATCTTCTTCGCCACAATGTCCATCGCCACCTTGCAGAGATACATATTGGTGCCAATGCCGGCTGTGGCGGTGATACCCGTCTGTGAGAGCACATCGCGTATCATAGTCATGGCGAGCTGGTGGGCGGTCATCTTGTAGGTGCGCAGATAGTTGGTGACATCCATGAACACCTCGTCGATGGAATAGACGTGGATATCCTCAGGGGCGATGTACTTCAGATACACGCTATAGACCCGGGTGCTGACCTCGATATAGTGGGCCATGCGGGGTGGGGCAATGATGAAATCGACACCACGCGCCTTCTGCTTCACCTCGAACAGGCGCGCACGACCAGGAATGCCGTAGGCCTTGAGCGATGGCGTCACAGCCAGACAGATGGTCTTGTCGGTTCTCGATTCATCGGCCACAACGAGGTTGGTGGTCAGAGGGTCAAGTCCTCTGTCCACGCACTCGACTGAGGCGTAAAACGACTTCAGGTCGATGGCTATGTATGTCCGCTGAGAGGTCATGAAAGAGTTTCAATTATGTAATGCCATAATTTTTGTTGGACAAGCCAAGGTACACTTGCCGCACTTGATGCAGTCGGGATGCAGATAGCCAACCTCTTGGCCTCGACTGTCGTAGGGCGTGAGCTGCATGGGACAGACACGGGCGCATTGCTTGCACTTCATCTGACAGGCACTCGACACGTGGATGTTCGTGAAGGCCTTGGGCAGCGGTGTCTTCTTGGGAGCCACCCAATTTGAAATGGTTCCCATCGGACAAAACGAACACCAGGTGCGTGGTGCATAGATGAACGATAGGATGATGCCAACGATGGTGGTCACAACGATAATCGTCCAGAACACACGACCAATGCCGCTCCACATCGCCTGACCTCCCTCGCTCCAAGGAACGGTGAATGTCAGCTGGATGCCAAACATGGTGAAGATGAAGAACACCATGAACAGGCGGAAACCAAACGTGCGCACGAACTTGGGAATCTCGCGATGGGGTGAATACTTCGACAGCAGACGGTCGTACAAGTTGCCGCGAGGACAGACGTTGCCGCACCAGAAGCGGCCTCGCCAGATGGAGGTGAGTACAGGGCCAATCATGCAGACAATGGCGATAATTCCTATGACTGGGAAGAACCATCCCAGCGCAATGTATGCGAGGATAATCCAATAGAGCGGCCACCCTGGGCTATCAAAATGTTTGTGGAAACGTTTCTGTTGTGCCATATTTATTTCTCCTTATTCCTTAATGTATTAATAATTGTGTCCAATTCGCTGGCAAACTTGTTGTAGTCTTCCAGTTGGAACGGGCAGGTTCTCAACTCTCTGCCCATACCAGCAGGAATAATCTCGTATGCCTGTTCCTCCATATCTTTGCCCTTTTGTGTCAGGCTGACAATCTGTTGACGTTTGTCCTGTTCTCCTTTTTTGCGGTTGACGATGCCGAGCTTCTCCATGCGTTGGAGTAGGGGAGTGACGGTGTTCGTTTCCAACATCAGGCGATGGGCGATGTCGTTCACGGGCTGGCAGTCCTTCTCCCAGAGCACCATCAACACGAGGTACTGTGGATAGGTGATGCCCAGTTCCGTCAACATCGGCGTGTAGGCCTGTGTCACCAGTCGTGAAGCCGTATAGAGACGGAAGCAAATCTGCTTGTCAAGTTGTAATTCTGGATACATCTTCTAATTTACTATTTTACAATTGACCATTTACAATTTACTTAACTTTCGCAAGTGTTCAATTTGTTCATTTCAACACAAATTACGCGAAATTTCACAAAACTAAGCAGAAAGAATCTATCACACAAAGCACCTTCTGTGCTACTAATTTCACGAAGGCCATCCGGATGGTTCGTGAAATTAGTTGCCGCTTGCGGCTTCGAGCAATAAGAAGATCTGTCCGCATGGCTTCGTTTCTTTCGTGAAATTCGTGTTAAAATGAACATACGAAACTTAACCAATTTATTTCTCAATTTTGAATATTGTTCAATTTTGTCCGACCGTATGGCAAATAGCTCAATCGCTAAATTGTCCAATCAATCGTCAAATTGTAAATCGTCAAATTGTAAATTTCTCGATGTCTTTCTCAAAGTCCTTGGGCTCTGTGGTGGGAGCGTAGCGCTTGATGGTCTCGCCGTCCTTCGAGATGAGGAACTTGGTGAAATTCCATTTGATGTCGCTGTCCTTCTCCACACTGTTGCTGATGGCTTTGAAGAGCGTCTTGGCGGCTTTTGCCTTCAGGCCTTTATACTCTTCTGTGGGAGCCTGTGCCTTCAGGTATTCGAAGATGGGTTCTGCTGCTGGACCGTTCACGTCGGTCTTCTTCATGATCTGGAAGGTCACACCATAATTGATTTGGCAGAACTCCTCAATCTGTCCGTCTGAGCCAGGGTCTTGTTCCTTGAACTGGTTGCAAGGAAATCCGATGATGACCAGTCCTTTGTCCTTGTACCTCTGGTTCAGCTCCTCCAGTCCTGCGAACTGAGGAGTGAAACCACATTTGCTGGCTGTGTTGACAATCAGCAGTACCTTACCTTCGAACTGTGCGAAATCCAGTTCTTTACCTTTGCTCGTGAGAGCCTTGAAATCAGAAATCTTTGCCATACTTTTGTTATTAATTAGGTTGTTTATGTCGTTTTCGACGGCAAAGGTATGAACTTTTATTTATATCGCAAGCGATTTATAAAGTCATTTAAGTATATTTAACGATAAATCGCGTGCGATATAAGTAATTGCAGGAAATGGAAAGGGATTTTTAAACCTTTGGGAGGCACATGAGGTCGAAATGATGTAACTACTTTTGACTACGTCGAGCTCTAAGTTCATTATTTATAAATTTATTACTAATCACATCACATGAAAAAAATTATTCTGTCATTGTTGACGCTCGTAAGTTTGACAGCGTCAGCACAGTTTGGGGCGCCAAGACAGAACCCCATCGTTCCCTCAGTTACAGAAAACGTCACAGAGGACTTCAAACCTGCCTTAAGCAATCAGGACAACAAGCAGTACCCCATGGTGAACTCACAGCGTATGGTGCGTGCACAGATTTCTGCGCCTAACGCAACTTTTGTCGGACTTGACATCAATCACAAGATCTATCAGATGACCAAGGATGAGAATGGTGTGTGGACAGGCACTTCTGAGCCTCAAGACCCTGGGTTCCACTACTATCAGTTGAACATCGACGGAGCGAGCGTTCCTGATCCAGGTAGTCTTTATTACTATGGTGCCAGCCGTTGGGGCAGCGGCATCGAGGTTCCTTCTGAAGATCAGGACTTCTGGCAGGTGAAGAACGTTCCACAAGGCTCCATGAACGAGGTGTATTACTATTCCACCTACACGGAGAAGATGCGTCGCTGCTTTGTCTATCTCCCCAACGAGTACTTCACCAATCCCACGAAGAAGTTCCCTGTTCTCTATCTGCAACACGGTATGGGTGAGAACGAATACAGCTGGCCATATCAGGGTCATGTAGCCCAGATTATGGACAATCTCATCGCTGAAAAGAAAGCCGTTCCTTGTATCATCGTGATGGATAACGGTCTGAATGCAAATCGTCCTGGTGAACAGGGAGGCTTTGGTGTATTCGGCGGTCAGCGTCCACAGCGTCCTGAAGGTGCTCAGGGTCAGCGTCCCGTTAACGTACAGGAGGCTCTTCAAGGCGGTCAGCGTCCACAGGGTCAGCGTCCACAGGGTGGTTTCGGAGGTTTCGGTGGTTTTTCTGAAGGCTTCAAGAATGTGCTCTTCAACGACATCATGCCAATGGTGGAGAAGAACTATCGCGTGATTGCCGACCCACAGCACCGTGCATACGCAGGTCTGTCAATGGGTGGTATGCAGGCACGTGAGGTCACTTTGGCCAACCCTGGCAAATTCGCTTACGTGGGTACATTCAGTAGCGGTGCTTGGAGTGTCGAACAAGTGCAGGCATCCGATGGTTTCGTCAAGAACACCAAGCTTCTCTTCATGAGCGGTGGCGGCAAGGAGAACATGGGTTGTGTTGAGGCAGCCAAGAACATCAAGGCACTCGGCATGAATGCTGTTGGTTACGAGTCAGAAGGCACAGCACACGAGTTCCACACTTGGCGTCGCAGCCTCTATGAATTCGCTCAGTTGCTTTTCAAATAAATCCCTTCACATCTGAAGAGACAAGAAAAAAGTGAAGGAGGGTGTGCCGTTGGCGCATCCTCCTTCCTTCTTTATTTCTCTGCGGTCAGGTCTTCTATCTGGTCGATGATTCCCTGATACTGGCGCTGGGTCTTGCGGTGAGCCATGAATCCGCCGATGGCACCACAGATGGCTCCAACGCAGCCTCCCAAGAAGAGGAAGAAATTATGCTGAAAGGCTTCGAGGGTGAACCAGCCGAGCCAGAGGATGAGGGCGGGGATGCCGAACTTCAGCCAATCGACGTCGAACTTCTTGGCACTGGCCACTTTCTTGCGAGCCTCCACCAGACTGTTGCTTGTCAGATTGGGGTCGCTGATCTTGCGCTTGTTGTAGTAGGTGGCTACAGTGCAGACAATTATGAAAATGCAGCTTCCAATCCCGAAGGCCAGAGAGAGGTGACACAGTTTTACGAAGACAAAGTAGCTGTAAGGAATCATGAAGATGCCCATGATAATCAAGATGACGTAGTAGCGCGTGATGTTGCTCACTTCCTTCTTCATCGAACGGCGCATGAAGTTGTCGTTCACGATCTCTTGCTTCTCCAGTTTATTCTTGAGCGTGGTCATTTGCTGACGCATGTTCTCTAATTCGAAATCATTGTTATTCATAATGGGTAATGTTTAATCGTTTGACATGTTCTTTAATTGTTCTCTGATTCTGAACAGACGGACGCTGACATTCTTAGCGGTGATGCCGACAATCTGTCCGATTTCCTCGTAACTGAGGTTTTCGAGCCAGAGCAGGACAATCGCACGGTCGAAGGGCTGGAGCTTGGAGATGCGCTTGTGGAGCATGTCCACCTGACGCGTGTCCGCATCTTGGTCTTCAAAGAGGTTGATGTCCATGGTCAGCTTGACGGTGGCGGAGCGTCGCTTCTTTCTGTCGATGGAGATACAGGTGTTGAGAGCGACGCGATAAATCCACGTCTTGATGTCACTGCGATGCTCGAAGTTCTCAAAACCTTTCCAAAGATTGACTAGTACCTCTTGGAACAGGTCGTTCACCTCGTCGGCATCTTGCGAGAACATGTAGCACACGGTGTAGATGGTGCTCTTATGTTCTGCTACGGTTTGCGCAAATTGTCTTTCTAAATTGTTCATTGTCGTCTTGTTCAAATGATTTTTTACCCATTAGACGCAATATGGTTCGAAAAACTACACGAAAGATAAATTTTTTCAAGTTTCGTATGTTCATTTTAACACAAATTTCACGAAAGAAACGAAGGCATGCGGACAGATTTTCTTATTGCTCGAAGCCGCAAGCGGCAACTAATTTGGCTACGCCGAGCTAAAGGTTCACGAACCATCCGGATGGCCTTCGTGAAATTAGTTGCACAGAAGGTGCTTTGTGTGATAGATTCTTTCTGCTTAGTTTTGTGAAATTTCGCGTAATTTGTGTTGAAATGAACAAGTTGAACACTTGCGAAAGTTGAGTAAATTTTTTTTCATTTCCTGCTGCAACCTATCCAAGAACTGAGCCGCATGACCGCCATCCATCTGGACATGATGGAACTGGAGCGAGATGGGCAGCGTGGTCTTGAACAGCCCTTTGCGGATTTTCCCCCAAGCCAAGAACGGGTTGTTGAAAGTGCCGCTGTATTGGTTGACGATGCTGTCAAGTTCCGTCTGGGTCATGGCTGAGGTGCCGATGATCATGTGGTCTTCCAGCCAACGGCTCTTGCATTCGTCCGCAGTCAGCTTGGTCAGCTCCAGATAGTCGCAGTTGAATTGCCGTATGTCGTCGGAGAAGGGAATGTCGCAGGAGTTGATGCCTCCCTTGCAGTTCTCCACGATGACGTTGATGGCCAATCGGTCGTATTGATAGAGTGTTTTACCTTCTGGCAGCAAGTAGAACTCTTTAATGTCCTTGGCTGCCTTACCGATGCACCAGCACAGGAGCATGTTGAACTTCATGCCTGTTCGCTTACTCATCTTATATATATGGGTCACATCGAAGGTCTTGGTGAATGTCACCATAGGCATAGGCGAAGACATCCACAAACTGAATGCCTCCGCTCTGCTGGTTTCTTGAGGATTGATTTCTTGCTTCATGTTGCAAAATTACGGTTTCTCTTTCATTCCTGCAAGTATGCGACTGAAAATCTACACGATTCATCCTTGTTCTGGATGTCATCATTCCTATAGTTACATTCTCGCCTTCTGCTTCTCACCTGCACCAGAGCCACGATACTTGCTGCGGGCTTCGTTGAACTTCCAAGTGAGGTCGAGCATGAAGGTGCGGCGTGCAGGGTTGTAGCTGGTGAGCTCGCGGATGCCGTAGATGGTGGCCTCAGTCTTGTTGGTGTTGAAGATGTCGTTGCAACGGAAGTCGAGGTTCAGCGTGCCGAGACGGTGGAGGTTGAAGTCGCGTTGGAGACCGAGGGTGGCGTTGAAGCAGCTGGCGGTGATGCTGTAGTTGTTGTAGTCGCCACGGGCTGCCCACTTGGCATTGGCCATCAGACGGAATCCTTTGGAAAGTTCGAGGTCGTTCTGCCAGTAGCAGCTGACGTAAGGACGATCGAGCGTGATGATGGAACCATTGGCACTGGGAGTCTTATAGTTCTGCAAGACGGTGAAGGCTCCCCATCTTGGATGCCAAGCGATATCATGGTTGCCGACATGGAAGTTGAAAGTGGGTCGTGCGGCGATGCTGAGGTTCAGCTGGTTGTAATCCTCGGCTGTGTTGATGGGTCGGATGAGGCTGATGAGTGGGTCGTCGGAACCAGGGAAAGGCTCGGTGCTCATCGTTACGGTCTGCTTGATGCGGTCGTAGTTGGCGACGAAGTTCACCCACTTGTAGGCAGCATTGAATGTGATGCTGTGGGTGTAGGTCGGCTTCAGATAGGGGTTACCGCTTTGGTAGGTGTAGCGGTTGATGTAGATGGTGGAACTGGTCAAGTTACCGTAGTTGGGTCGTTCGATGTCGCGTCGGTAGGAGAGGGAGAGCTGCACCTGTCCGATGGGCATGGAGATGACGGCCGTGGGGAACCAGTCGCTGTAGGTGCGGCACACCTCATCCTGACGCTTGCCGAAGTCGAAGTAGTCGTTGTTGAGGTACTCATAGCGCAGTCCTGCCTGTGCGAAGAGCTTGCCAAAAGAACGACCGTACTCGAGAAAGGCGGCAGTGGATGACTCGTTGATTTCGGTGTCGGTAGCCTTGACTGGCACGGCATCGGTGGCGGTGAAGTCGTAAGCATCGGTGCGATGGTTGTAGGAATATTCGCTGCCGACGGAGAGGTTACCTTTCCAGATGGGGTAGGTGAGGATGAGCTTGGAAGCCCAGAAGTTGTTGGCGTTGTCGGTATTGCTCTCTATCTTGCGCACGATAGGCTCCTCACCTACAGCTGTGGTTTGCTCGGTGGTGCTGCCTGGAATCTCCGTGTCGTCGAAGAGTCCGTCGATGTTCAGGTCGATGCTTAATTGACCCACCTTGCCATTGTAGTAGGCATTGAAGATGTGCTTGCGGAATTGGTCGTTCTGTCTGATGTCGCTCTCTGAACGCTCATGGTAAACGCCATTCTCATAGTTGTCGGTGACGAACATATCGGAGAAATCGGTGCTGGGGTGACGGTCATACTTATAGAAGGCGCCGAAGCTGTGGTTCTCATTCACCATATAGTTCACCTGTAACTGCGGTGACCATCCCTTCCAGATGTTCTTTCCCTCTTGATGGGTGACACCTTCGTAGCGGTCGGGTCCCACATAATAATACATACGGTTGTCCTGCAACTGCTTCTGATGACCATATCGACCCGCCCAGAAAGAGGCTGTGATGTCGAGACCGCCCGTGCGGTAGTTCACATCGAGGTTGTTGGTGATGGTATGGCTATACTGATACATGCCCGAAGCATAGTCTTGGAAGCTGAAGCCCTCGCCCTGCGCCTTCTTCAACGTGATGCGGACAACGGCTTTGGTCGATGCTGAATAGCGGGCACCTGGGTTCTGAACCACCTCCACCGACTGAATCTGGTCGGCACGCAGGCGGGTGAGTTCGCTGTTGTCTCGCATCTTGCGCCCATTGATATAGACTTCAGCCTCGCCACGTCCCAGCACCTTGACGGCTCCATCACGTTCAGCCTCCAACGATGGCACTTTGCTCAACATATCGGAAGCCGTTCCCGACTTCTCCAAGATGGTGCCAGCCACGTTGGTACACATGGCATCGCCCTTCACGAAGGTCTTGGGTAATTGGCTCTTCACCACTACCTCTCCCAACATCTGTGCATCCTCCTTCATCTGGATGGTCAGTCCGTCGGTGGCTTGGGTGTCGAGGTATAGAGTCTCATAACCCACGCATGTCACCTTGAGCAGCCCGCTCTTTTTGTCAGTCGGAAATCTGAAAGCACCCTGCTCGTCGGTCATGGCACCCTGCACGAAGCCAGAATCGGGCATCGACAGCAACACCACGTTCACGTAGGGCATCGGTTCTCCCTTTTCATCAATCACTCGTCCACCAAAATCATCTTTTTTGGCAGATCCTGTCATACTCATAATCATTGCAGCGATCAATGCTGCCAGTCTCAAAATCATTGTTCTCATTGTTATTATTATGATGAATTATTGTCTGTTTGGCATGGACCTTTCGTCCTTTTGACTTTGTCGAACTCAGTCACGACTCGGCAACGGGTAGGCGAGCCTTGCTCGGGAATCTCGGCATAACTCGAATTCATTCGGTTCTGCTCTCGCTGCTCCATCGTTTGACGCTGCAAAGTTATGGGGTATTTTCGGACCTTGCAAATATATGGGATAGACAGCCTGTGTTTGTGACGAGTGACCCCGTTTGTGGGATGAATGGCAGAAAATGGGACGAATGACAATGGATTATTAGCCATTTATTTTGTATTTCGCTCACTTAAAATTTGTAACGTTGGCTTCGCCCAAGTTACTTTCGTTCGGAAATAAAAATAAATCCGTATTTATTTTGTATTTCGCTCACTTAATCGTAACTTTGCCGGCCGTATGAACAAAACGCTGAAAAATACAATTATGACTCGTGTGGTCAGTACCAGTTTCGTGGTGCTGGCATTGGCGGTGTTCAAGCCTTTCGGACTTGATGCATTACATTGGATGGCATACGTTCATCTGTTTGTAATTTGGACGATGGGTATAGGTGTCTGTATGCTGACGGATGCCATTCTGACCTATGTATTCAAGAAACCTGTGGCATTCAATCAAGGGGTGGACTACATTATTCGTCGCAATCTTTGGTTCCAGTGTGTCAACACGCCGCTGATTGCTTTGATGGTCTGTCTCTATCGCCACTTCTTGCTGAACGATCAGGTCGTGGGCAACCAACTCTCATGGAGCAATTACTTGGAGACGCTTGCCATCATCGCCTTCTGCTCCTTCGCCATCGGCCTCTACTGGCGCTTCAAGTTCCGCAGCCGTTATCTGGCGGCAGAGTTGGTGGAGACCAAACTGCTGAACGAGCGTTTGCAGCGTATTCAGAAGGAAGAGGCTCCAAAGCCTGTTGTGGAGACGCAACAGGTAGAGGCAAAACCTGCTTCCATCATCGTGCTGACGGGTACAACCAGTGACTCCATCACACTCGAACTGCCTCACCTCCTCTATATCGAGGCGGTCGGCAACTATGTGAAGATCTATCAGGTGCAGGATGGTCAAGTCCGTTCAGATATGCTTCGTGCTACCTCTAAGCAGATGGAAGATGACCTGCAAGCCTATCCGATGATTGTCCGTTGTCATCGTGCTTTCCTGGTCAATCTCGGACAAGTTGAGCAAATTGTTGCCCACTCAGGTGTCATGCATCTGCACATCAAGCATTGTCAAGAATCCATCCCTGTTTCCCGTAGCCACATGGCTGGTGTCAAGGCTGCCATCAAAGGTGCGGAGACGTAATGATTCCTATTCGCTCTTATACCGAATCCACGTTAATTTATCCAAAAGTGGAACGAAACATTCAAGAAAAGTGCAAAGTGAGGTGTTTTTTTCAAGAAAAGAGGGAGAAGTGATTCTTGTTTTGTGAAAAATGCTTACCTTTGCGGCAACTTATTAACTTTTTTTACTCACCATTTATCAATTATGAAGAAAACTTTACTTTTATTGGCAATGGCCCTGATGCCTTGTATCAGTGTCTTTGCTCAGGAAGAAGGCGAGGGTGAACAAACCCCCGTTGTTTACACCAAGTCGTTTCAATCGCTGATTGATGACGCAAAATTTCTTGTGAAAGATAGCCACTACACAACAGGACAAGATGCCCTGCAAACCGCTATCACTCAAGCTGAGGCCGACCTCGCAGGTTTTTCCACTGTCACATTGGATGTGGATGAAACCGTTGCTGAAGCGATGACGAGACTGAACGAGGAAATCCGCACAGAAATGAGGACTCTCCAAAGCGCAGTAGATGCTTTCGTGTTCAGCAACGGGCATGTGAATGCCACAGAGAAAGTACAGAACCCGAGCTTCGATAAAGACGCCAACGGTAATACAACTATCACATCATGGGAGGTGGCTAACTTCAAGCAGAACCGTCGCAGCGTCAGCTATCCCACCAACCGTTTCAACGAAAATGAAGCAGCTTACACCTTTACCAACTTTGCGGAGCAGTGGATTAAAAGCGGTGTGCTTGTGGGTTCTGGCGACATCAATCAGACCGTAACAGGCTTGCCTGCTGGGCACTACCGCTTAACGGCTGACATTTTTGTGGTAAACCAAGCTGAAACAAACGATAGCGAAGAGGCTGTAGGTGTACAGCTTTATGCTAACGGTGTTACACGTGAAATTGGCATGACCGATTATGCCAAAGGCACAAACACAGCTGCTTTCAGCGTCGATTTCGATATTGCTTCAGGCGAAAGTGTAACCATTGGTTTCCGCTTTGCTGACACCAACGTGAACTGGTTGGGTTGGGACAACGTGACCCTCCTCTATATTGGCGACCCTGAGGCCTACAACAGTATTGTCAATGTAGAGAAGTTGGCTGCTGCCAAGGAGGCTCTGAATGCATCACTGGCTACTGCCAAGGAACTTTTGGCTGATGAGAATATTCCTCTCTATCGTACAGAACTCCAAGAGGCCATCAATACTGCCAGCGCATTCACAGAGGCAACAGATTACACTGAAGTGGAAGATGCCAAGAGTGCTTTGGATGAGGAAATCGCTGAGTTCAACAAGAAGAACAAGAGTTTCACCGATCTGAAGGCTGCCATTGAGAGCGCTGAAGAGCTGCTTGGTAAGATGACTGAGGGCACCAAGAAATTCAAGGAGGCTATTGATGCAGCCAAAGCAACGCTGACAGACGTGGCAACCAACTATGCCGACAAGACCGATGAGGCTACAGCTATATTGGCACAGGCACAGGCTGATTTGGAACTTGCTGAAGCAAACTTCCGTATCGCCAACGCCAGCTACGCTAATCCTGCTAATGTCATCACGAATGGTGACATGAGCTCTACTGATGGATGGGAGATTCTTGTGCCTGGTGCAAATCCAGGTCTGCACATCCAAAATAATAAAGATTATACTAATTTTAGTAAGCCTTTCATGGAATGTTGGGTGAAAGACGCCAACTACGGTCAGGAGAACTATGCACGTCAGACAGTCACTGCGCTGCCTAATGGTGAACCTCTACCCGCTGGTTATTACGTGCTCAAGGCTGCAGGTCTCGCTACACGTCAGGATCAGAAAGACCTGATTGTATCGGGCGTCACCATCAAATTTGAAAATCAAATAGCAGAAGTTCACACAGCTGATCAAGTGGGTGAAATCTACACATTATATTATAACAAGCCCACAGAAGGTGGTGAACTGAACATCGGTCTCTACATTGACGCAAATACTGATGCCAACTGGATTGCATGGGACGAAGTGGAACTCCTGTTCGTAGGCGATAAGGATCAGTATATGGCTGACTATGCTCAGGCTGTGCTGGGTGAAAGCATGACTGAACTGAAGGAAGCCATGGTGGCAGCCAACGCCTTGGTGGAACAGGTTGATTTGAATAGCATCGATTTCGAAAGCACGAAGCTCGGCTTTGCGATGGAAGAGGCTCAGTACTACATCGACAATCCTACCGATGAGGATGCTTCTCAAGAACTCTTCGAGCAGTTGACAGATGATCTCAATGAGGCAATGCTTGACTTCTTGACCAGTGGCGTGTCACCTAAGGAAGGCCAGCGCTTCGACTTCTCCGACTTCATCATCAATGGTGAATTTGACGTAGAACCAGGCGAAGAGTGGACGAACGAGGTAGAAGGTGGTGTATTGCCAAGTGGTACAGACTGTGCATACTGGTGGTTCGGAAGCACAGGTCCAGACCTCACCACTCAGGAGTTCAGCCAGACTATCCAGAATATGCCAGCTGGTAACTATCTGCTCGAAGTGAACACAGCCATCCGTGTGGACATGGATTACCCTTCTGACAACTACACAGCAGAAAATCTGCCGAACAGACTGACTAGTTGCCAGATTTATGCCAACGATGTACGCACCGACGTTCACCCATTCTTCTATGAAGATGAGACAAAGGGCTTGACGATAGAAAAGATGATGCTGATGACGAATGATTATGATTATCGTCATGGTAATGGTACCCTCATCGATGACATGTTGAAGGGAACTGACTACTACCACACCTACGCTGTCCTCACACTCGAAGATAAGGATGACATCAAGATTGGCTTCAGTGTTGAGTTGCCAGGCAAGAATGGTCAGATGCCATTCATCGACTACTTCCGCCTCTACTACTACGGCAATCAGGAGATTGACATCAACGGTGGTGAAGTGGATGCTATCAAGGACGTGAAGAACACCAAGGCTGTTGCTAACGGCATCATCTACGACCTCCAGGGTCGCAAGGTGACAGAGGCTCAGCTCCGTCCAGGCATCTATATCCGCAACGGCAAAAAGATTCTTGTGAAATAATCATTGATACATACGAAAAGAAGGGACACTTCATATTGAGGTGCCCCTTCTTTTTTTATTGTTTCGGTTTTAGTCTATTTTTTTCATCCTCTTGCCATTTGATAAATTGTTTCCATATCTTTTGCTTCCAACACTTTCAGACAGCCAACCGTTCTCTCACCATTTCGACTACACTTGCCGACCATTCCTTTGATTTCCTCGTCGGTGATGTCACGACCAATGAGTTCCTTGATATTGATAGGCATGCCTATGGCATGATAGAAACGCTCCATCGCTTCAATACCCTTCAGGGCTGTACCTTCTGGATCGGTGAAATCATTGGGCACATCCATCACATTGACAGCGAAACGCACAAAGCGGCTCAGATTCTCATGCATCACATAACGTGCCCAACTTGGCCAGACGGCAGCTAATCCAGCTCCATGCGTCACATCGAACATGCCACTCAATTCGTGCTCCAACTGATGCGTAGCCCAATCATCTCTCACCCCACAGCCTGTCAATCCGTTGTGCATCAAACTGCCACCCCACATAATCTGGGCACGATAGCGATAATCTTCAGGATTCTTCAGTACGGCAAACACGGCATTCTTCATGCTGCGCAATACAGCCTCGGCCAAGTCGGTGGTCAAGTCCATATCATCATCTTTGGTGAAGTAACGTTCCATCGTGTGCATCATCATGTCAGTCACACCTGCTGCCGTCTGATAAGGAGGAAGCGTGAACGTACGTTTGGGGTTCATGATGGCAAACTTAGGACGTGCCAGATTGTTACTGTAACCAACCTTCACATCGCCATCCTCATTGGTGATGACGCTTGCCTCACTCATCTCACTGCCAGCAGCAGGGATGGTCAGCACAGAAGCCACTGGCAACATCTTCGTTGGATGGTCCTTGCCCATATAGATGTCCCATACTTCGCCGTCGTAACATACACCATAGGCAATGGCTTTGGAGGAGTCAATCACACTGCCACCACCTACTGCCAAGATGAAATCGACACCCTCCTTCTTGCACAGTTCGATGCCTTGATGCACCAGTGATAATCTCGGATTGGGCACCACCCCACCTAAGGTGACATAGTCCACTCCACCTTCGCGGAGCAGACCGCAAATCTTGTCCAAGAGTCCTGAGCGCACAGCACTCTGACCGCCAAAATGTACCAGCACTTTCGTGCCACCATGCTTCTTTACCAGATGAGCCACCTGCTCCTCCGATTGTTCGCCAAACACCACCTCGGTTGGCGCATAGTAATTGAAATCTTTCATTTTTCTATCACATTTATTTTAGTTCATTTCATCCAGACTTCATGCTCTTCCGTCGGCAAAGGTATGGAAAAAAGCAAGAATAAAAAAGAAAAATGGAGATTTTCTTTGGAGGAATCAAAAAAAGGGCGTACCTTTGTCCCTCGAAAACTAAAATCAAACAATAACTATGGATATAGGAACAAATGCAGGTGTCATCTGGCGTGCGCTGAACGAAGAAAGGCAGGGCATGACGTTGGATGTGCTGATGTCGAAAGTGAATTTGCCACTTTTTGAGGTGGCAGCAGCCATCGGATGGCTTGCTCGTGAAGATAAGATAGGAATTGCCGAACTGGAAGATGGTAATCTACATCTTTCAGTCTATCACGAGTATTATTATTGACTCTACTAAAAGTCCTAAAGTGAAAAGGGAAGGTTGCGATTGCAGCCTTCCCTTTCTTTCTCAGTGTCGCTGTGTTCAGATCGTTTTTATCGCCTGTAGCACTTGAGGGTTTTGCCACCTTTGCGGAGGAAATAAAAGCCGTGCTGTGGGATGCTGCTCAGACGAATGCCTTGCAATGAGTAGATTTCCACAGGAGCGTCAGCATCGGCATCCACCTTGATGGTCTCGATGGCATCAGCATTGCTGTCCAATTTCGCCAGTTTGACCTTGATGGCACGGAATTCTTGGGTCGCAGCACCATTCAGCAGGTCAACCTGCCAACCCAAGAGCACTTCCTTCGGTTCGTCGAGGGTGAACCAAATGCCCCAATAGTTGCCATCGGTACCGCATTCAGCAATCTTCATCCATGCGAAGGATTGCTGTGAGATGTCGCCGGTGGCGAGTGTTTCAGTAGCCGCGAAGGTGTAGGCCGCATCCATGTTATAGGTCGTGTTGTATATGCTGCCGAAGAAGTAACGACCAGCCTCAAGCTGCACCTTCTTATAAACACGTGCATTGCTGATATCGGACTCTTCAGGTGCATTGCCCTTGTCGTCCCAAACACCTAATGTGAGGCAGTCTTTGCCTGGATAGCTGTCAAGTCCTCCACGCACACCTTCTGTGGCAGATGGGATATCGTAGTTTTCCACTGTCCAGAACTTCGGAGCGGAGAAGCGAGTCGTCACACTCTCATCCTCACGGGTGAAGTTTTCCGATTCGCCCAAGATGGATTCTGTCAAATCGATGGCTGTCTCGTCCTCTTCGTCAAAGATGCCACCCTTGTTCCTGCCATTCGCCAAGAAGTCGGCGTATGCTTTGCGCAGTTCGTCATAGAGCGTCTCCACTTCGCTGGCAGAAGAAGCCGCAGCACTCTTCTTGCTCACATCAGCCAAAGTGGCCTTCATCGCATCGTGGCTCTCCTTGGCATAAAAGCCTGTGTTGTCATTGACCTTTGCCTCCTTCAGACCTGCTTCGACATCAGCGATGAGTTGTGTCAGCACTTCGTTGTCGAGGTCATTATAGCGCAGCAGGGAGAGGGTCTCAGGACGGAACTCCTGTGTGCCCGAACCATTGGCAAGGTCAGCCTGGAAGCCGATATAGACTTCTTGCTCTTTGTCCAGCGTGAAGTAAAGACCATAGGTGTTGCCGTCGCCGCTCTTGCACTCATTGATATTGATGTATGCCAAAGAGGACGTCTCCATCTCGCTGGTTGGAATCAAAGCTTCGCTGACAAAGATGTAGGCAGCCTGGAGCTGATAGAGGGCATTGAAGGTAGTGCCAAAGAAGTATTTGCCAGGAGTGAGTTTCACCTTCTGATAGATGCGTGCATTGGTCAAGTCGCCGTCTTCATTATTGTCACGGTCATTCCAAATACCCAGCATCAGCGCATAGGTGCTTCGTCCGTACTTGTCAAGACCAGCCTTAGTGCCATCACCGCCATTGGGGATGGAGAAGTTCTCCACCGTCCAGTAAAGAGGAGCGGCAAAGCGTGTGGAAGCATCGGGATCGTTAGGTGTGAAGTCGGTCTTCTCCTTCAGCACCTCCACCGTGATGTCCACGCTGTTGTCGGCATCCATCAGACCGCCCTTGTTCTTTCCGTTGGCCAAGAAGTCAGCCCACTGTTCACTCACCTCATAGAAAGCCTTGGTGGCTTCCTCGCCTGTCAAGCCTTCCATCTTCTCCAGCCACTCGTCACAGATGGCTCGCATGGCTGTCCATTGTTGCAAATTATAGAAACCAGTGTTCTGACCCACGGTCTCATAGAGGTCTTCAAGCTTACTGTCAAGTTCATAAATCAAGTTCTGCAAAGCATATTCATTGCCATCAGCCAACTGATAGAGCGCCACTTTCTCTGCACGGAATTCCTGCTGCGCAGCACCATTCGCCAAATCTGCCTGGAAACCGATATACACCTCCTGATCCTCTTCCAGCTTGAACCACAAACCACACAATTGTCTGTCTTCTGTAGCTTCGGAAATGGGGTAATAGGCAATTGACTGCTGTGGAAGATCGGATGTCGTACATAATTCCGTGGAGACAAACATATAGGCACTGGTACTCAGATTGTAGTGCGTGTTGTAGGCAGCACCGAAATAGTAAGAACCTGCAGGAAGCGACACCTTGCGGTAGATGCGCGCATTGGTCAAATCCCCCTCGGTGTTGTTGCCTCTGTCATCCCAAAGACCCAGATAGAGTGATTCCTTGCCTGTATATTTATCAAGACCAGCTTTCGTGCCATCGTTACCATTAGGAATGTTGAAATTCTCCACCGTCCAGTTCAGTGGGTCGCCAAAGCGATCTGTACCGCCACCCTGACGCGTGAAGTTCTCCGCTTCCACCAAATAATCCTCAGTCACGTCACTCTGATACTCTCCCTCGAATTTTCCACCTTTGTTAGTACCATTCTCTATGAAGTCATTATAAGCATCCACCAAGGACTGCAAAGCCTTCTCCACATCCTTTTCTGCGGCATCTTTGCCTACCTGCTTGGCGGCATTGATGGCTTCTTGAATGTTGGGCAGATAGAGGGTGCTCAATTTGCCTGTGTTGATGTAGCTTGCTTCCGAACGCATCAAGTCCACATAGTTCTCCAATGAGGTGATGGACTCCTGCAGTTTCTCATAAGCTGTCTGCTGCACCTCTTCCACGGTGATGGCAAACACAGGAGCAATCTCGTTAGGATGGGTCGAGGGCACCATCACGGTCAATCCTTCAATGCCCTGCGAGAACTCAATCTTACCCTCATAGCCCAACAACTTCACACTGGTCACCTTGCCGCTGTAATAGTCGCTGGCCAATGAGAAACTGCCGAACGAGAATCTGCCTGCAGCAGGCCAAGCCATGATGGTGGCATAGATGGTTCCATCCTTCTGCACATAGCGCACATCCTTCGACGAATAGTTCTGTCCCTCGTTAAAGCCCTGGGCATTCATCGGGTTGGCAGCATCAGCCAAAGGTCCCTCACCGAAGGTCTTCCAAGTACGTGTGCCGTAGATAGACTCGCTGTTGATGTCCATCCAAGCCTTGATGTCAGCCAATACAGCCTCTTCCTTCTCATCAATCGTACCGTCACTCTTCACAGGAATGGAGAGCAGCAAGTTACCGTTCTTCGACACGATATCAACAAGCATACGGATCACGGTCGCACCACTCTTATACCCACCGTTCTTATAGACGTTCTGGTCATAGTGCCAAGAGCCGATGCAGGTGCAAGTCTGCCAGTATTCCTTCTGCATGCGATCGGGAATGCCACGCTCCACATCCCACATCATGTACTTCTTCTGATCCGTCGTCAACTGCTTGCCCGTCACCACCACATTAGCTGTACCGCCATTGGCTGCAGTGCTGACATTATAATAATGTGTCAGGATGTTCTTGCCGATCGCATCGTCACACCCATAGAAAGGCATAGCGGTATCGTCGAAGTAAATCATGTCGGGATTGTAATCGTTGATGAGTTCCAGCACTCGGTTCTGGAACTTCTGCTTGTAAGCATCAGAAGGCAGGCTGGCTCCATTGCCCCAATCCCACTGGCTATGAATGGTGCCAGAGTTTTCCCATCCTGTGGAGTGCGCATGGTTCTGGGCATACAGTTCCTGTGGATCCATTCCCTTCCACCATTTCTCGGTACCGTCAGCGTTCTTGATGTAGCCATCTTCCTTGGTCAGGTTGCCGTCGTACTCCTGCGAAGGCTCCAACCACGTCCACGCATGGCTGGCATGGATGCTCACACCCAAGGGCAGACCAGCAGCCTTACATGCATCGCTCCAACCCTTGATGATGTCCTTCTTCGGCCCCACGTTCACAGAGTTCCACTCCTGATAAGGAGAATTCCATAGGTCAAAATTATCATGGTGGTTACCCAACGCCATGAAGTAGCGGGCACCCACGCTCTTGTAGAGGTTCACCAACTTGGTGGGATCCCAGTTCTGCGCTTTCCAGTCATTGCACAAATCTTTCAGTCCAAACACCTCGGGGTCACCAAAGTGTTCATAGTGCCACTGGTTCTGTCCAGAACCCTCATAATACATGAACCTGGCATACCAGTCACCATCCTCGGCATGACACTGAGGACCCCAGTGCGCCCAGATGCCAAACTTCGCATCCTTAAACCATTCGGGACACTCCCAAGCGTTCAGCGAGTTCCAGTCGGGCGAGAATTGCCCAGTCTGAACTGCCACGTTCGTCTGCTGAGCCGAAGCCGTAAGCCCCACTGCCATCAGCATAGAAAGCAAAAGATTTTTTTTCATAAATAAGTGATGAAATGAATTTAGTTAGTTGATATGAAAACTTTTGTTCAAATTTCCGCTGCAAAGGTACGGACTCTTTCACGAAACGAGTATCACGAAATGAAACATAGGTAGGACAAAATTGTCATCTTGTTTCTTTTTTGATGGGAATAAATGAATGGAAACATTGGCTCCGCCCAAGTTACTTTTGCTCGGAAATAAAAATAAATACGAATTTATTTTGTATTTCGCTCGCTTAATCGTAACTTTGTCCCCGATACCAAAATGATGATAGAAACTATGACATTCTGTACACAATGTGGGCAGCAATTGATGCCCGGCGCGAAGTTCTGCACCCGATGCGGCGCGAAGGTTTACATTCCCGTAAGTGCCCGTACCTCAGACGATGGCAAGGGCATCGTGATTGACGCGCCCGAAGATGCCACCGTCACCATTTCTGAGGTGTATGAGACAAAGGCTCCCGACACCGAGGGAGAGTTCGTCGTTTCCAGCTGGAGCAATCCTGAACTAGAGTCAAAGACAGGCAATGAATCATAAAACCCTGAATCACCATGATGAAAAGACGTATTTATTTGATGCTGCTGGTGGGTATGCTGATGGTATGCGCTGCCACTGCCCAAGAGAAGAAAGGATATTGGTATTTGGCCGTGAAGAAAACCTTTACGGAAGGTGAGCGTTCCAATGGAAACGAGACGGGGCTTCTCAATGCCCGTGATGGGCTGGCTGAGTTTCAGATACTGCATTACCGACCAGCCACCTTCAAGCCCGATGGTACATTCAGCGTAGATCACCAAGAAGACGTGACCGTCGTCAATATGGGTGGTGAAAGCACAAAAGAACAGCGCTTCTTGCACACATTGTCGGTAGAGTGGTCGCAACCTCCTCAGTATGTCAAGATGGGTGAGGAAGGCCAACTTTACATCGATTTCACAGCCACACTCGACGGCAGTCCTTATAGTCTTGAGCTGCTGCAAAAAGACCGCTATGGTGGGGCGAATGAGAGCTATTCCATCGAGTTTGGCGGCGGCGTGATGCCTGCAGTGACCATTGGAAAGACCGTGATTGGCTTCAGCGTCCTGCAGCAAGTGCTCAACCAAAGCGATAAGGGAGAAGAAGTGCAGGAGAATCTGCTGCGAGTGATTGAACAGGCTGGTGGCGATGAAGACATGTACGAAGAAGCCTTGGAGAAGGCTGTGGAAGAAGGACAAAGTGCAACAGAATTGGGATGCAGCTTCAAGGACAAAGCTTCTGGACGACTGGAGGATGATGAACCACAACCGCAGAACCTGAAGCTTGGCAAGGAGTCTTATCTGATGCTGTCCGTGACTACCACCTACAAGAGCAACACGGTCTTTAAGAATAACAACTACACCGTCACCCAACTTTATCTCTACAAATATGGTGGAGACGATGTGGATGTCACCACCCGTGCCGATGACAAAGAACAATGGAAGCCAACGCAGGAAACAGACTCCATCAGCCAAGGAGGGGGTGAGGGTGGCGAAAGCAAGGGAACGGATCTGCCACCATGGGTAATCCCCGTGGCCATCGGCACCATTGGTGTGGGTGCTGTAGGCGGTTTCACGTTGTTGCGCAACCTCCGCAAGAAAGACGAGGAGCCAGACCCATCCGCTGCCCCATCCAATCAGCAACCAGGGCCACCATCGCCACCAACAATGGCTACACCGCCACCTCCACCATCATCGGTTGTGCCGCCCCCCCCACCAGTGACTCCTCCACCTCCAGTGGATACGCCTCCTCCTCCACTCTCTAAGCCCCAGAAGGAAGGCAAAGAGAACAAAAAGGACAAGGAGGAGAGGAAAGACAGCACCTACAAGATGATTCTCTATAAAGAGTTTGGCAGCAGCCTGATGGTGGGCGATGAGCCCAAACTGGTAGGTGCTCGCATTGAGGAGATTACGTCCCAGGGCGAAAAGATTGAACGTCCAGACTTGACGGCTCAAATCGAGATAGCGGAAGGCGAAAACATCACGATAGTTGAGACGGGCAGGGCTGACAAGTACCGCGCTGCACGCATCTGTGTCACCGAGTACCCCAAGAAAGAGCCTTTAGAGGGTGATGTCTGGTTCATCTTCCGTGCCCCTGGCGGTGCCTTGCGCAACAGGGTGGTCTTCAACATCGAGGATGGTGAAGTGCGCTTCAAACAAGACAACCTCACCCTTCCGGCACGCTACGAGAAGGAAGTGCGCCTACCTTTCGTGGTGGTGGGTATCAACGATGGAACGGCCGACATCAAGGCCACCATTCTTGATGAGCACCAAAAAGAGACCAAGGACTACAGCATCAAGACCGAATGGAACGAGGAGCATCAATGCTATTACGCCATCATCAAAGATCAAATCACCGATCCGAAGGCGGATGAAGGCATTGCGGGCAACTACCTCGGCTACACCATCAAGATTGAGGCGCAAAAGAAAGACAACCCCAAACGTGTCATTAAGGGAAGTCTGCCCATCAACCGCTACTACATGGGTCTGGTCATGCGCATGAACGGCAACGTCCATTGTTTCCATGAGGAGTACAAACCAGGCTACCACGATCCCGAACTCAAGGTGCGCAAATCTGACGGCAAGGACTATGCTCCAGCCCAGCAAGACTGCTACCTGAAGCTCTACGACTATAACGAAGAAGAACATAAGTTATACGTCATCGACCCCAAGCCTTTGTCGGTGAAGTGGACGGTGAAGGACATTGCCAAGCGAGGGGGTGCACAGAAAGTGATGATGGATCTGCTTGGCAACGAGGATACGCAGAAAGGATTGAATCTCACGCTCGCCACCTCTGGCGTGGGCAGCAGCATCGGCACCCTCGTCTCGAATGCCCACCAGTATGCCTATCAAGACTACAAGCTGGAGCAGCAGCGACAGCTCCACTTCCAGGAGTTGCTCAATGGGCTGGGCTTGCATTTCAAGGCACAATGGCAGAAGGGAGGTGAAGGTAAAATCTACTATATACTGCGTTGCGAGAAGGGTGTGCTTATCGCTCCTAACCGTTTCGATGCCGAGATGGAAGTGACTGCCGAGCATGAAAACAAAACCTACACCTTCAAACGTACTGTCCACATTCTTTCGCAGCCTAAGCGCACGTATGACAGCATGGAGGCAGTGGTGGCAGCTCCCAAGGAGGATGAAAAGATTGAGCAGGGACTGCATGAGATTGAGGGTGGACTCATGGCCGCAGGACTGACCAAACAAATGGCTCCACTGCTCTACTTCATCCGCTTGCAGCTCGACTTCTACGATGTGGAATACGGCTACGATGCACGCAACATCAAAAAGATTCAGGACTGTTATCTCCATGCTTTGCAACGGCAGAATGAAGAAATCAAGGAGAAAGTGGCGGCGATGGATGCCGTCGATAACTTGGAGAAGTTCAGCCTCGACTGGTGGCTTGAGATTTCCTACGAAGGACACGATCTCTTGGAGAACATGAACTGGGCTGAACGCATCGGCTTTGCCATCGCCTCGTTCGGATATTCCGAGCTGGTCTTCAATATTCCTTACGAGATGAAGAAATGCATTGTCGAAAGCAAGGAAAACAAGACCGCGCTCGATGCCTTCACCGTCGGGGCATGGGAGGCCGGCAAGGCATACCTCATCGAGCAGGGCATCGGTGCTGCAATTGGCGGTTTCAAAGTCGGAGCAAGAATGCTGGCCAAGGGAGCAAAAACTGCAGGCAAGGGTCTCGCGCAGGCCGCGACGGTGGCCTCCAAGGAAACGCTGAAAGCTGGTGGCAAAGTGGCCAAGGAAGCATTGCAGAAGAGCGTGAAGGAAATGGGAGAGACCATGGTGGCGGAGGTCAGCACTGGACTGAAGACATGGTTCAAGAAACAAGTGTCATGGGAACTGGGAGCAGCAGAAAAAGCCATCATATCGAAAACAAAGTCTTGGCTCTCAGGCGTTAAGAAGGCAGCCGATGGCAGCAAATACCTCGCAGCCGAGGAGTTTGCCTTGCGGCAGGCCGTGGAGAACATCGAGAACTTGCAGACCATGATTGAAATGTGCAGAACGAATCCTACTGCGGAAAACCTGTTGTTGAGGAACCAGCTCATCCTGAGGTGCCAAGCCGACAAGCAGACCATGATGTTGCTGAAGACGCCAAAGCTGCTGGTCAATGAGCCACTGCTCCAAGGGTTGAGTCTCAGACCTTTGAAACGTGAATTCAACGCCCTGCTCCAGAAGATCTACAGCGAAACCGATGATCTGGTCAAGGAAGAACTGGTCAGAGCCACGAAGGGAAAGGTGACCTTCAGTCAGATTCAGGTGCTGAACGCCACCTCGTCGAAAGCAGGCTTGCTGAAAGAAGGACTTGAAATCACCTTCGACCGCGACATCACCTATTACTGGATCGATGCTCAAAATAAAGTACACTATTTCAATCAGACGTATGTCGAATCGCTCTACGCCAAGCACTTCCGGCAGGTTGTCAACAAGAAGATACTTCCAAAGAACACCTTAGGATTCGATCCACGTTCATTGACACCAGAGGCCATCAAGCAACTGGAGTCGCAGGAAGCCAAACAAGCTGCCATCGCCGCCAAGCTCTACGACCAGACGGTGATTGAGGATGTGTTCGGCCACTTCGAGAGTTATGGTGATGACCTCATGCGCATGGTTGACCCAGAGCTTCATGCTGATGCCCTGCGGAATCCTGCCAAGGTGGCTGACGCCATCTTCCACAAAGGAGCTGAACGTTTCGACTATGCCGATGATCTTTGGCGTCAGGCCGAAGCCCTGTCAGGATGGGAAAGGGAATTCCTGCAGGGTCGTTCTGTGAGCGAGAAAATGGAAGGCTTCCGTCAGCTCAAGAAGGTGTTTGACCTCCTCAAGGATCGTGACGCCCAGCGCCATCTCTTCACGAAGATTCCCAACAACGTGAAAGAAGCAGTTCGCACCATTGAGCATCTCGACGGCGTCACCGTCAAACTCAGTCAGGTGGAAGCCAAACTGGCAGAACAGGGATTCACCTTCAAGGGCCTCGCCAAGGAAATCAGCGAACTCGTCTATGTCATCGGTTGATTCAGAACACAGCTAATTTTATCTTTCAACATCGATCGTCAGTACACCTGCTGAAAGAGCGGGGACAGCGAGTACCACATCGTTGCCTTCGCTCTTTGCGTTTGCTTTCTTGAGGGCAACAGCCTGCTTGTTTTCCATGCTGTTGGCCACCGTCAGCGAACCAGGAGCGTAGTACTCGAAGGCAGCATCCTTCACACCCGTCCAATCACCTTTAATGCGCAAGGTGGCAGGATTGTCGGTGGGGTTCACCACTTTCACGATGACACCTGCTCCATTTTCTATCATGGTAGTGCTCACGCTCAGATTGCCCGTTTCACCGCTATAGGCCAGACGGTACTTCGAGAAATGGTCGTACCAAAGTTCGGTCACCTGACAATTGGGTGCCTTGAACAAATCTTTGTAGTCAAAATTGATGAAGGCGTTGTTCCAATCAGGGGCATCGGTACGACGAAGGAACAGGGCTGCAGCACCCATCGCCACCACGTCACGAGCCTCGCACATATTGAGGAATCCACCTGCAAACAGACCGGTGCGCCAATCGATGCTGTTCAGGTTCCACTCCGAGATGAACAGTTTGATGTTCGGATTCGGGCCGTCGGCAATCATCTTGGCATAACGGTCATACTGCTGTCCCAGACGTGCCGGACCTGTGGCATAGCCGCCCTGCTGCTCATAGTGGTGCAGGCTCAGGTAGTCGAAGTAGTTGCCGCTACGCTTGATGAACTGCTCGTCTTCCTGGAATCCACCGCAAGCGATGATCTTGATGGTTGGGTCAATCTTTCGCATGGCAGTGCTGAAGTCACGTACACACTTCTCATAGCGGTCGATACCCATCTCCCACATCTCATTGTCTATCTCCCAGTACTTCACATTGTATGGCTCCGGATGTCCGTTGGCGGCACGCTTCGCACCCCACTCGTCGGTGGCAGGGGCATTGCAGTAGCGCAGCCAGTTTACGGCATCCTGAAGAATTCTGTCATACTCCTCGGCAGGTCGTTCGAACTTGACACTTACCACGATGATTGGCTCGCTGTTGACCTCACGACAGAAACGGATGAACTCGTCGGTGCCGAAGCAGTTCTGGTCGTAATCCATCCACATCCAATGTGCCCAACGCTCACGGTTTTCCTGCGGACCGATGCCCCACTTCCAGTCATACTGCGCCACATAGCCGCCACCTGGCCAACGCAGGCAAGTAGGGTGCAGCTCCTTCACGGCTTGCAGGATGTCGGGACGGAACCCGCCCAAATTCTTACCCGTCTGAGTGGTCATCGTCGCCATATCAACCTGTACCGTACCGTTCTTGACCATGATGACGAAGTCGCAGTCGCAACTAAACTTGGTCATCGTATGGGCGTTCTTTACGCCCAGGGAATCGGCGAGTTTTGCGAAGGAACTGGGTATCGGGATGGTTTCCGAGCAGATTCTGAAATGACCATCGTCGCCTTCAATCATCTGGGGAACGAGCGTGAATTCATATTTCTTCCACTCCTTGCTCACCTTAAATGACTGGCGAGCGATAATATTGCCTTTCGTACTGCGCAGTCCGACAATCAGTTCTCCCTTGCCTTTTGCATAGATGGAGCCTACATAGTTCTCGCCATCCACGTCCAGAGGTCCTTGGAAAATGCCTGCCTCGGTCTTGCCTGCCGTAATCTCCTGCGAATAGCGCATGTTCACGGCATCATCCTTAATGAGACGATACTTGCCACCTTCGCCAAAGGCTGTCCACTGCTGGGCTACAGCTGGCGTCTGTACATCGTCTGGTGTGCCTTCAAAGAGGACTTTACCATCGGTGGCGGTCAGATGGATATTGCGGTAAGTGGCCTCGGTATAGTTGACCCAGAACGTCACGAAGTTGCGGTCGGCACGCTCCAATCCGTCGTAGGTCAGCACCTCTTTGCCGTCCCAGAACACCGTTACCTTGCTGCCACGACTCTCTATGCGCAGCTTGTGCCACTTCTGCTCTTCGTTCACCTGCTCCTTCGTGGCTGGAGCCGATACGATGGGTGTCAGCATGTTCATGCGACGACCCGGACGTCCGCCGAAGCCCTGCATCTCACGCACTTCCATCGTGCAAATGGAGAAATCGGCTGTGGCGCTCTGTTGTTGCAGTCTGGCACGTGCGGCAGCCTCGTTAGCCGCATCGATCTGCGACTGCGTCTGTGCCGGTGTGAACGTGCGGCTCTCGTAATACGGATCATGAATACGTATAAAATAAGGTGTACCGTCGGCCTTGTTGCGGACAGCGAAACGGATGTCCATCAGTCCTCCACTCCAACTGCGTCGTGCCAGTTTATACGCACGCCAGTTCACATCCATTGTCAAGTCGAAGTCACAGGTATTGATGCTGTCGATCTTCAGCGGTTGCTCATATCGGGTAGGGGAGTGCAGCACCTGGTCATCGTCCATATACCAGCCGTCAAAGTAGCCGTCACGTGGATGGATGCCCGGATACTGCTCCGGCTCGAACGAGCGTTCTTGGATGAGTTCCTGCCACACGCCGTTGTTGGCACTGAAATAGATGTGTTCGAAGAGTTGTCCGTAGAGCATCTCGTCGATGATGCCCGATGGCTTCTTGCTCTCAACAGCGATGGTATATTCACTTTGTGCCGAGATTCCCAGCACACACATTGCCCATATCAGGCCGATGGTCATCAATTTCTTCATGTTGGTTTTGGTTTGATGGATGGAATTTACGCGATGCAAAGATACAGATTATTTGACGAACCAACAAATATTTTTGATAATTATGGCATATAGTCCTGACCATGACGTGACGGGGCAAATTGTAACACTCACTCTCTGAGTTCCACTCCGGGAAATCGCTGACGGAGTTGCTCGCCCAAGAACCTTCAGCTCGGCGGAGCCAATCCTCCAAATCCTTTTAATCTACCGCGCAGCGGTGTAGTGAACTACGCCGATAAATCGGCAGATTTGAAGATTGACAGGATTTTTCTGTTTCATCTGTTAAATCGCTCGCGAAGCGGGCTTGTTGGATTAGTTGAACGCGAGTTCGTATCCTCGGCAGATTTCTCCTCTATCAATAAGGTTCTTCCACTTCTCGCCGTCCATCCTTGTCGTGAGTGGGGATGTAGCCGCCCGTCATGCGAATCTGAGGCAGCACCTCCGAGGTCACCCAGCGCTTGAACGCCTTCGCCTGTTCCAGCTTGGAGGAGAGGATGAGGGAGTAGAGGCCTGACTCGTTGATGAGGACAACTTTTGTCTTGTAGTTAGAACCAGTACCCTGAATCAGGGTAGTGGTTTTGTCCTCCTTATCCACATGGGTTGCCAATGCATTTTCAGGCTTAGCATACCCCAGCGCCTTTGCCACGTCCTTGCCCACGAAGAAGGTCTCGCCCTTCTCGTTCGTCATTGTATGGATTGAAATAAGATTTGTCATAAAAATTCTGATTTTTTTAGTTGAGCCATCGGGAGGAGCGAAGTAGTTAGCTGTCGACAATTTGAATAACCATTTCTATCATTTTTAACAATTCCTACTGAAAAAAAGTCGCATTATTCGACCTCGTCCAACTGAGATAATGAACGGATAAAACGTAAACCGCCGGGACTCCTTTCGGAATCTCGGCGGATATTATTTGTTTGGGGGAATTGTGCGGTGCTACTGTTGTCGCTTCCTGTCAATCCAGTTTTCTATCTGTATGCCCAGGATGTTTTGGAAGTCCTTCACGTTTTCCGTCACCATGATCATGTCTTCAGCGACGGCGGTAACGGCATTGATGCGCTCTCTTATGTTCTGCTTGTCGCGCAGCCAGTAGGCACAGATGCAGGTGTCAAGAAGATATTTCTGCTTCATGGCTCGTTGAGAAATTTGTCCCAGAATTCGTCTCTGCCGCTCTTCCTGTGGCGGGCGTCGCGGATGGCCTTATTGATGTCTTCGGCCGGCATGAAATGCTCGTCATCCCAGATGCCTGCATAGTCGTTGGCATTCAGTTTCCGTTTGGGTTTGCTGTCATCGGTAGTCCTCGCGCTGCTGATGAGCATCGACACGAGCTGCATCTTCTGACCGTAGTCCAAGTCCTTGGCCAAGTCCCACACCCTCGTGATGGAGTGCGCCTTGCGTCTTCTTGCGGTTGTCGTTGCTTCCATAACTTTTTTATTTCATTTGTTATCTGGGTACAAAGATACGAAGAAGCGAGCGAAAATGCAAATAAATTTGCAATTTTCCCCCAAATAATATCCGTTTGTCTCAGTATGTCACACAAATCATGCGGTCATTAAGGTCATTAACGGTTTCTGATGGGGAAGGTGTTTTTGGAGCCATAATAGATATATTTATATATAAATATATCTATTATGAGGTTGAATGCGTCCGAAAATCCTTAATGACACTCTTGACACATGACACTCATGACCACCCTTGTCAAAAATTTCCCTTAAAAAAAACAGGATTTATTCGTAGACCGCATTCTCAATGTTGTATCTTTGCACCGTGAACCTGAGGAGAAAACTTGTAACCCTTAAGGGTTGCAAAAATTCCCCTTAGGGAAC
>JAFZVN010000021.1 GCA_017617805.1 Bacteroidaceae bacterium
AATCACTAACATTTCACGCCTTGGATTCTCTCAATCAGTTTTTCATAGAATACGGCTATCTTGGTATGGCGATGGCTTCGTTCCTGGCAGGCACCTTTGTTCCTTTCAGTTCAGAGGTAGTCATGGGCACGTTGCTGGCCACTACTGGTATGGATCCTGTCCTCACCATTCTCAGTGGCACCGTTGGAAACGTACTGGGTTCCCTGTTCAATTATTTCATTGGGCGTATTGGCAGCATCGAACAGATTTCCCATTGGATGCACATCAAAGAACGTCGTCTGCGTACGACGCGTGACTATGTGGAGAAACGAGGCTCTTGGATTGCCGCCTTCTCTTTCCTGCCCATTTTCGGCACCGCCATTTCTATTTCTCTCGGTATTCTGCGTGCGAATGTGTGGGGTGTGCTTGTCTGGTCAACAATCGGCAAGCTCCTGCGTTACATCATCTTTATGCTCCCGATTATCACTTGGCGCTAAAGAACTGATTTCCAAAGATTTTATTTACCGCTGTTGCGTTCCCAAAAGACACCATCGGTGTAGCCTTGGATGCTCTTGTCCTCGTCGGCAAGGAGAAGGCGTTTGGCAGCCAGGAGGCAGTAGTCGAGATGGAGTTCGATGCCACAATAGCGGCGACCTAATTTCTTGGCGACAACAGCGGTGGTTCCACTTCCCAAGAAAGGGTCAAAGACCATATCCCCCTCTTGCGAAGAGGCAAGAATAAGCTTGGCGATGAGTTTTTCAGGTTTTTGTGTGGGGTGATTCGTGTTTTCAGGCATTGACCAGAAAGGCACAGAGATGTCATCCCAGAAATTGCTGGGGCATGTCGTGCGGAAACGCCCATCCTGCGTCTCTTCCCAATCCTTGGGTTGTCCGTCCTGCCGATAAGGGGCAAGCACGCGCCGACGCTGTTTCACGGCTTCAAGGTTGAAATAGTAGTCGTTGGGATTCTTGACAGCAAACCAAATGTCCTCCATCGAGTTTTTCCAGTTGCGGGCAGCACCCCTCCCTTTCTCACGCTGCCAAGTGATGCGATTGAGGATGGTGAGTCTTTCCTCAATCACTCGTTGCATGGAGGAGGAACAACGCCAATCGCCACACATGTAGAGGGAGCCGTTGGGCGCCAGTTTGTCGCACAGCCGATGAAACCAGCTGCGAAGGTATTCCTCATATTCATGGGGAGCCAGTGGGGTGAACTTCTTGTCACCAAAGTCCTTCGCCAAATTATAGGGAGGATCTACGATGATGAGGTTGGCAAAGCCATCGGGTAGGGTATCCAGCACAGAAAGCGTGTCGCCATGAATGAGGAATTTCCCATCCACCAACGACAAGAGGACTTCCCGTTCCTCTTCCTTCACATCCAAAGTTCTGTTGTTTGGGGCTTTCATGCTACAAAAGTACGACTTTTCAGTGAAAAATGCTCAATAGACAGTGAAAAAACTATGTTTTCTCCATCTGAAAGGCAAGGAATATAGATTTTTCACTATTCACTTTTCACTATTCACTGAAGATTCGCTATCTTTGCAACGTCAACATTAGTTAACTATGACAAAGAAATATGATTTTCTCATTATCGGCTCAGGTGTGGCCGGTATGAGTTATGCCTTGAAGGTGGCTGAGGCAAAGAAAGGCAAGATCGCCATTATCTGCAAGACCACCCTCGAAGAGGCGAACACGGCGAAGGCGCAGGGAGGTATTGCGTCAGTGACAAACCTGCTGGTCGATAACTTCGAAAAGCACATTGAAGACACCATGATTGCTGGCGACTGGATCAGTGACCCTGAGGCAGTGAGGCAAGTGGTCATGGGCGGTCCACAAGGCATCAAAGACCTCGTTAGGTGGGGTGTGAACTTCGACAAGAAGGAAGACGGCTCTTTCGACCTGCATCGTGAAGGTGGTCACTCCGAGTTCCGCATCCTCCACCATGCTGACGACACAGGTGCGGAGATTCAGCGTGGTCTGATGGCTGCTGTCCGCAATCATCCCGACATCGACGTGTTGGAGCATCATTTTGCTGTGGAGATCATTACTCAGCACCATTTGGGCATTCGTGTGACACGCCGCACACCCGACATCGAGTGCTTTGGCGCCTATGTGCTGAATCCCAAGACGGGCAAGATTGATACTTATCTGTCGAAGGTGACGCTGATGGCAACAGGTGGTACAGGTGCCATCTATGCCACCACTTCCAACCCCAACATCGCTACAGGAGACGGCATAGCAATGGTTTATCGTGCCAAGGGAAAGGTGAAGGACATGGAGTTTGTGCAGTTCCATCCCACGGTGCTGTTCAACCCTGCCGAAACCCATCCTGCCTACCTCATCACGGAGGCGATGCGTGGTTATGGCGGCATTCTCCGTCTGCCCGATGGCAAGGAGTTCATGCAGAAGTATGATGAGCGTCTTTCCTTGGCACCACGCGACATTGTGGCACGTGCCATCGACAACGAAATGAAGATTCACGCCCTCGACCACGTATGCCTGGACGTGACCCATAAAGACCCCGAAGAGACCAAGCATCACTTCCCCAACATCTATGCGAAGTGCCTCAGCATCGGCATCGACATCACGAAGGATTACATCCCCGTGGCACCGTCAGCTCACTACATGTGTGGTGGCATTCAGGTCGATCTCGACGGATGTTCAAGCATCAAGCGCCTCTATGCTGTAGGTGAATGTTCCTGCACAGGTTTGCATGGTGGCAACCGTCTGGCTTCCAACTCCTTGATAGAGGCTGTGGTCTATGCTGATGCTGCTGCCAAGCATTCATTGGAGGTGATTGACCAGTATGAATTCAATGAGAAAGTACCTGCATGGAACGATGAGGGTACGATGACTAACGAGGAGAAGGTGCTCATTGCGCAGGACGTGAAGGAAGTGGGACAGATCATGTCCACCTATGTGGGCATCGTGCGTTCCGACCTGCGTTTGCATCGTGCTTGGGAACGTCTCGACCTTCTCTACGAAGAGACAGAACACCTCTTCAAGCGTGTGAAGCCTACACGCGACATCTGCGAACTCCGCAACATGATCAACGTGGGCTATCTCATCACTCGCCAAGCCCTCGAGCGCAAGGAAAGCCGCGGTCTCCACTACACCGTGGACTATGCGCCTCATGCATTAGACAACAAGAAATAATAAATAATTAATAAGATGAAAAAGTTATTATCACTCTTTGTTTTTAGTTTTACACTATTCATTTCCGTATCGGCACAAGACGCAACGATACCGATGGATCCAGCAGTGCGCAAGGGTGTGCTGCCCAATGGATTGACCTACTACCTGCGTCACAATGAATGGCCTGAGAAGCGTGCCTTCTTCTACATTGCCCAGAAGGTGGGCTCCATCCAGGAAGATGATGATCAGCGTGGTTTGGCACACTTCCTCGAACACATGTGCTTCAATGGCACCACCAACTTCCCTGGTGACCATTTGAAACAATACCTCGAGACCATCGGTGTGAAGTTCGGTGAGAACCTGAATGCCTACACTTCCTTCGACGAGACCGTTTATAACATCGACAATGTGAACGTGGAAACTCCAGGTGCCATCGACTCCTGTCTGCTCATCCTCCACGACTGGAGCCACGACCTCCTGCTCGAAGACAAGGAGATAGACAAGGAGCGTGGTGTCATCAACGAGGAATGGCGTTCGAGAAGTTCTTCCATGATGCGCATGTATGAGAAGGCGCTGCCTGAGCTATACCCTGAAAGCAAATATGGGCATCGTCTTCCTATCGGCACGATGGACATCGTGATGAACTTCCCCTACGAAGCGCTGCGTAGTTACTACCGCAAGTGGTACCGTCCTGACCTGCAAGCCATTGTCATTGTGGGTGACCTCAATCTCGACGAGATGGAGCAGAAGATACAGAAGGTGTTTGCTGACATCCAGCCAGCGGCTCCCGATGCAGCCAAGTTCGAGTACTATCCTGTGCCTGACAATGCAGAGCCTATCGTTTCCATCAACAAAGACAAGGAGCAGCGCAACAACGGCATCATCTTGATGTGGAAGACGGAAGCCTTTCCACGCGAGTTGAAGAATAATCCTCTTTATCTCATCCGTAACATCACAGCCAACGCAATGTCCAGTATGTTCAGCGAGCGCATCGGTGAGATCCTCCAGAAGGAGAATCCTCCGTTCATGGCTGCAACCTTCGGTTATGGTGATTTCATTGTGTCGAAGACAAAGAACAACTTCGAGGCTAGTGTCACTTGTGAGGACAACAAGTATGAAGAAGGTGTCAAGGCACTCTATCGTGAGATTCTCCGTGTGAAGAAATATGGCTATACTGCTGCTGAATATGAGCGTTTCAAGTCCAGAATTCTTTCCTCCATCGAAAGTGCTTACCTCCACCGCGACAAGGTGGAGAGTGGCAATTATGTGAATGACTGTGTGCGCCACTTCCTCGACAATGAGCCGATGCCAGGCATCGAGTGGGAGTATGAGACCTTTAACCAGCTGATTCCTGCTACGACGGTGGATATGGTCAACCAGTTCGTGCAGCAGATGCCAGACAACAACTTTGTCGTGGCGATGTTTGCTGCCGACAAGGAAGACAACATCCTGCCCACCCAAGAAGACC
>JAFZVN010000022.1 GCA_017617805.1 Bacteroidaceae bacterium
CGAAGCGAATGAGTTCGATGCCTAATTCCTTGGACAGCACACGTGCCACTTCTGTCTTGCCTACGCCTGTAGGACCCACAAACAGCAGCGAAGCCAACGGCTTGTTCTCTTCCAAAAGTCCTGCTCTCGACATCTGTACGGATTCAACCACCTGACGGATCGCCTCATCCTGACCATAGATCTGCGATGAGAGTTTAGCGTTGAGCGTGTAGAGTTTTGAGAGATCATCCTCCTCTGCCACAGAGAGGGCATCCACCTTACAAGTCTTGGACAATACATCAGCAATCTCTTTCTTGCCGATGGTTTGGATTTGGGAGGCAATCTCCATCGCTGCCCCAGCTTCATCTATCAGGTCAATAGCCTTATCTGGAAGGAATCTGTCATTGATATGCTTCGCGCTGGCCTCCACAGCAAACGTGATGGCTTCATCCTCATACTTCACCCCATGAAACTCTTCATAGCGAGGGAGCAATTGGCGGAGAATGATTTTGGTTTCCTCCACTGAAGGCTCTGTAATATCAATTTGTTGGAAGCGGCGGATCAGTCCTTTCGAACGAGAAAAATGCCGGTTGTACTCCTCGTAGGTGGTCGAACCTATGAAACGAATCCTTCCCGATTCGAGATAAGGCTTCAGCATGTTGGAGGCATCCATCGCCCCCTCACCCGTTGCTCCTGCACCCACCAAGGTGTGAATCTCATCAATATAAACAATGTTGTTATCGCTCTCATTCTGAACGACATCCATAATTTGCTTGATGCGATTCTCGAAGTCACCCCGATATTGTGTACCAGCCAAAAGAGTACCCATGTCCAGTTGGTAGATACGACTTCCTTTCAGCCGTTGAGGAACTTGATCGTGTTCAATCAGTCGAACCAATCCCCACACCAAAGCGGTCTTGCCCACACCTGGTTCACCCACATGCAGAGGATTGTTCTTGTCGCGACGGCAAAGCACCTGAATGGTACGTTTCAGCTCTTGTTCCCTGCCGATAAGTGGGTTCTGCCTTTGATAATGGTCATTCATGCAGGTCACCAACTTCTTCCACTGAGCCCCAGAGCTTTTCTCCTGCTCCTCTTTCATATCATCCAGTTGGTCATCAAACTCGCAGATACTAATCAGTTGGCTCATGAAATTCGATTCTTTCTGACCCAGCGCATCCTTCAACAAATACGCAGCCCAAGAATCTTTCAGAGCCAGTATTCCACTGACCAAATGAGGCAGATCCAACGATTCTGCACTACTCATAGCCACATGCTGCACAGCAGTTTCTATCACCTCCCCCATTTGTGCTGACACCACAGGTTCATACTCCATCCCTTCAGGCATCGTGTCGATGCCATCCAGAAAGTCCTCGACTCGTTCTGCCAATTCCTGGGGATTATAGAAGATGTTCAAGGCGGAATTGAAGTTGAAATCATCAATCAACACCAACAACAAATGCTCTGGCATGAGAAATTCGTGCCTGTAATTCTTACAACATTCCAACGCCTCATTGAATAGGCGTGATGCTCTTTCTGTCTGTTTGATTTCTGCCATAATCTCAACGTCCACTTTCTGCTTCTGGTTCCACCGTCAGGCGCAAAGGAAAATCATTCTCACGCGCCATCTTCGTTGCCTTTTGTGCTTTCGACATGGCGATGTCGTAGGTATAAATACCCACTACAGCCTTACCAGCATGATGCACCTTCAACATCAAAGCTTCAGCATTCTCCTCACTCAAGAAAAACACCTCCTTCAACACCATCACCACAAATTCCATCGTGGTGAAGTCATCATTGTGGATGATCACCTGATAGCGTCGAGGTTCCCTCAAATCGGTTCGCTGCCGTTCTTTGATGCCCGATTGTTCCTTTGGCATAAATCAAAAGCCCAAATTTTCCCCTACCAGCACGACAACATGGCGGCCTTTGGGTGAGTTTCTGAGGAAATGAACGTAATTGCAGATAGATTCAGGAGAATTGCAATTATGACATACGCCATCAATCTGGCAAGGAGTCGTAATGTCAAATCGGGCAGCATTGATCGGTGATGCCGTTCCCCTCACCCTTGCAAGAGCCGCTTCCACCGTCTGAGCCACTTTATTCATTCCAATGACAAAAATCACCTTCTTCGGTCCCCAAGTGATGGCAGCCACACGGTTTCCGTTTCCATCGATGTTCACGATGACACCATCTTCCGAAATGGCATTGGCGCTGGTGAGATAGACGTCAGACGAGAAAGCCCTGAGATAGATGGCCTGAACTTCCTCTGGCGTCTCAGCCTCATCACGGTCAAGCACTTCCAAAGTTCTTCTACTTTTCAGAACTTCAGGAATACCCAGATCTCGGATGGTCATGGAGCCGCCCCAAGTCACGTAACTTCCATCAGCAATCAGTTCAGACACTTTGTTCACTGCCTCTTCTGCCGTCGGACAATAGAAGCCCTCGATATGACGGCGCTGCAGGTTTCTAAGGATCGTCTTCGCAAGACGATTGTTTCTTTGTTCTACTGGTTTCATATTAGTAAATGTTGATGCAAAACAAGTACAGAAAACCCCGTTTTTGGGCAGGGGAAAGCTTGTCTTTGCAAATTATAGTTGCAAATTTATGAATAATCATGGAATAATCCCTACATTTGTACGCATTTTTATGAAAGTTTTTTGATCAAACACGATAAAAGATTGAAAAATTCGCAGTTTTAAGGATAGAAAAGCAAATGAAGGTATTAGTATCAAATGAAATAGAACAGATATGTCCAGCGTTTGTTGGGGCATGTTTGGAGGCAGAGGTGGTCAATTCCCCTTACAACGAAGCCTTATGGTCAGAGATCGAGACCCTTGCGGAAAAGTTTCGTGGAGAACTGACCACAGAATCATTGAAAGAACTGACCAGCATTTCAGCAACAAGAAGGGTGTACAGAGCCTGTGGCAAAGACCCCTCAAGATACCGTCCAGCTTCCGAGGCGCTGATACGCCGTGTGCTGCAAGGGAAAGAACTCTATCAACGTGACACGCTGGTTGATTTGGTGAATCTGGCTTCCATCGCCTACGGCTACAGCATCGGCGGCTTCGATGCCGACAAATTTGTGGGCGACACACTCACCTTGGGCATCGGACGCGAGGGAGAGCCCTACGAAGGCATAGGTCGTGGGCTGATCAACATACATGGCTTGCCCGTCTATCGTGATGCCTTGGGAGGCGTAGGAACCCCCACCAGCGATAATGAGCGAACCAAGATGTCGCTGGAAACCCATCACCTCGTGGTGCTCATCAATGGCTACGACGGCAATGAGCAACGTGTCAGGGAAAATGCAACGTACATTCAATCCCTGCTCAGAAAGTATTGTCAAAGCGATGGTGGAGCCTACTTTATCTACCAATAAAGCAACGCCCCACCCATCTTGCTACTTCACTTTCTTCTTGTTCTTCAGATAATAGTCAACGCCACGGTTCACATTCTCCTTGATGGCATCCGACGAATAGGAGGCACCCGTCACACCATCGACCTTCGTCTGGGCGAACTTCTTGACCGACAAGCCCTCATACTTCACCAGCAGTTCCTTATTCACCTTGGTGAACACCTTAGGTGTTTCCATATTCTTCAACGGAACCACCTTCACGATGACATCTTTTTTGATGTGAATCTCCACAGGCGTCTTACCTTTAAAGCCGTTCACATCATCAGCCAACGTTGTTGTGTTCACCACATACGTACCGTCGCTGAGTTTCTTCATCACTTCCTGAGCCGAAGCACCTGAAACCACAAGTGCCAAAGCCACCATTGTCAATAATCTTTTCATCATACCATTATATATTTTATTTTGCAAAGGTACACCTTTTTTTTCACTCCCACAAGAAAAACACTTTTTTTATCAAAAACAAAAAATTTCATTTTCAATCCTCACCCTTGGGGGAGTTAGAGGGGGCTGAAAGCGAGTTCGTACCCCTTGCAGATTTCGCCTCTATCAATGAGGTTGTTGTACCTCTCACCACAAATCTCCATTTTTCTGAAAAGACACAAAATGTGGTCATTAAGGTCATTGGTCATTAAGGTCATTAACGGTTTCTGATGGGGAAGGTGTTTTTGGAGCCATAATAGATATATATATATATATCTATTATGAGGTTGAATGCGTCCGAAAATCCTTAATGACACTCTTGACACATGACACTCATGACCACCCCTGTCAAAAATTTCCTTGAAAAAATCGGGATTTATTCGTAGACCGCATTCTCAATGTTGTATCTTTGCACCGTGAACCTGAGGAGAAAACTTGTAACCCTTAAGGGTTGCAAAAATTCCCCTTAGGGAAC
>JAFZVN010000023.1 GCA_017617805.1 Bacteroidaceae bacterium
GCTACGACCGCGACGGCAACCTCGTGAAGCGCGTCACCTCCAGCGACGACGGCACCGTGGAGGACGAGAACGAAAACGAGAACCAAAACGAAAACGGTGGCAGCACCAATGAGGGTGGCACTGAGAATGGTGGCGGAACAACGAATGAATCGAATGGTGACGGCTCAGGCACTGGCACCATCACTCCTGGCGGCGACAACGGAGGCGACCCAGACGCCGGCGACTTCGGAGGATAAGTCAGGCAGAGCCTGAAGTGAATAGTGAAAAGTGAATAGTGAAGAACAAGGAACTTTGGAAGGCAATCATTCAGATTGCGGTATCGATTCTGACGGCAGCATTGACTGCACTGGGCACCACGAGCTGCATGAGGCTCATGTGAATGAAAAGGGAAGGTTGCAGCCTTCCCTTTTGTAATCTTCAATTTTATTTCTTCCAATGCTCCTGTCTCGGAGTCGATAATAAAGGCTTGAGCTTGAACTAATTCATGATGGCGAAGTAATCGACGATGCCGACGAGCTTGCCGTGGTCGGTCACAAGAAGTGAGTGGATCTTGTGGTTGCGGAACATCTGCTGGATGGTGGTGAGCTTCGCCTCGGGCGAGATGGTCTTCGGCGTGGTGGTCATCACATCGCTCACAGTTATGTTGATAAAGTTCTCGCGCGCTCCCTCCACAGCTCGGCGGATGTCGCCGTCGGTGATGATGCCCAAGATCTTGTCGTCCTCCATCACGATGCCCAGCCCGAGCTTGCCGCCGCTGATGATCATGAGCGCGTCGGACAAGAGCATGGTGGGCGGCACGATGGGGAAGTTCTCAGTGTACATCACGTCCTTCACTTTGACGAGGAGTTTGCGACCGAGCGACCCACCCGGATGGAACAGGGCGAAGTCCTTGGCTCGGAACTTCCTCACCTCCATCAGGGCACAAGCCAAGGCGTCGCCCATCGCCATCGCAGCGGTGGTGCTGGATGTGGGAGCGAGATTGAGCGGACAAGCCTCGTGATCGACCTTGCAAAGGATATGATAGTTGGAGTGCTGAGCCAGCAGGGAATCAGCTTCGCTGGTCATGGAGACGATGGGGATGTGACGGTCTTCGAGCGAGGCGATGATGCGAAGGAGTTCGTCGGTATTGCCCGAGTTGCTGATCATAAAGAGGATGTCGTCGTTCATGATCATGCCGAGGTCGCCATGCAAGGCATCGAGGGCATTGAGATAGATGGAAGGAGTGCCCGTAGAGGCCAACGTGGCAGCAATCTTGGCACCCACATGACCGGACTTGCCCACACCCGTCACCACAACATGGCCTGTGCATCGGTGGATGAGATCGACCACCTGCTCAAACTGGTTGTCCAACTGGGGAACGAGGTCGAGCAAGGCCTGTGCCTCGTCGCGCAAGCAGCGTTCTGCGTATATCTTGGATTTCATCATGGATTCTATAAATTTTCAATCAATCAGCGTCGAGATGACCTGGTCGAGGTCGGTCAGGAAGAGCATGTTTGGACCATCGGACAGGGCATTGTCGGGGTCAGGATGCACCTCGAAGAAGTAGCCGTTGGCTCCGAAGGCTTTGGCTGCGAGTGCCATCGCCGGAACGAACTCACGGTTGCCACCGGTCTTGCCTCCTGCGGCTCCAGGACGCTGCACGGAATGGGTGCAGTCCATGATGACCGTGTCGGTGAAGTGGTGCATGTCGGCGATGTTGCGGAAATCGACAGCGAGATTGTTGTAGCCATAGATGTTGCCACGCTCGGTCAACCACACATTGTCGTTGCCGCTCTCACGAACCTTCTGCACAGGGAACTCCATGTCCATGCCCGAAAGGAACTGCGCCTTCTTGATGTTGACGATGCGCCCCGTGCGGGCTGCCGCCACGAGCAGGTCGGTCTGACGGCACAGGAATGCGGGAATCTGCAGCACGTCGGCCACCTCACCCGCCACTTGCGCCTGATAACTCTCGTGGATGTCGGTGAGGATGCGCAGACCGTACTTCTCTTTGATGTCGGAAAGCATCTGCATGCCCTTCTCCAGACCTGGGCCACGATAGGAATGGATGCTTGTGCGGTTGGCCTTGTCGAAGGAGGACTTGAAGATGATGTCGAGGTCGTACTTCTCGTTGAGTCTGACCAGCTCTTCAGCTACGGTCTCAAGACATTCCATCGATTCAATCACACAAGGTCCGGCTATGATTGTTGGTTTCATGTTAGAAAGTTTTGAGTTGTGGTTGTGGGTTAGAAAGGATATTTGCCATCGTTCTCGGAAGGAGCAACAGCAGCTGGGGTCTCAGGTTGTGCAGGCTGCGTGGGAGCTGGTCCAGCCTGCTTGGGAGAGAGCAGTTCCATGTTGTCCACCACAATATCAATGGACTTTCGGGCAACACCCTGACGATCGGTCCAGTCACGCGTCTGAATCTTGCCCTCCACATAGAGCTTGTCGCCCTTACGCACATACTTCTCCACCACCTCGGCTTGCTTGCGCCAGAAGATGCAGTTATGCCACTCGGTACGGTCGGGCACCTGTGTGCCATTCTGCAACGTGTAGCCACGTTCGGTGGTGGCGAGACGAACCTGCGCCACACATACATTCTGTTCCAGATATTTCACTTGTGGGTCTTGACCCACATTGCCAATCAGCATTACTTTATTCATCGTTTATTGGTTTAGGGTTGAGAGTTTAGAGTTGAGAGTTTAGAGTTGAGAGTTTAGAGTTGAGAGATTAGAGTTGAGAGTTTAGAAATTATAGATTAGAGATGAACCGTCTTGTTCAATAGATAATGGTCGAGCATCGTCATCGCTGCCATTGCCTCCACCACAGGAACAGCACGAGGCAACACACAAGGATCGTGACGCCCCTTCACTTCGAGCATCGTTTCCTCGCCCTGCTGATTCACCGTTGGCTGTGGACGCAACTGGGTGGCAACAGGCTTGAAGAGCACTCGGAAATAGATGTCTTGTCCATTGGAAATGCCTCCCTGAATGCCTCCTGAATGGTTGGTGCGCGTGTTGATGAAGCCACCATCATTGAAGAAGATGTCGTTCTGCTCCGAGCCTCTCTGCCCTACTCCACCGAAACCTTCTCCATATTCGAAGCCCTTCACGGCATTGATGCCCAGCATCGCAGCACCCAAGTCGGCATGGAGTTTGGAAAATGCAGGTTCGCCCAATCCGACAGGACAGCCCGTGATGACACCCGTGATGACCCCACCAATCGTGTCGCCATCCGCCTTCACATCGAGGATGAGCTGCTCCATCTGTTTGGCTGCTTCGGCATCGGGACAACGAACTGGACTGGCATCAATCTGAGACAAGTCATACTTCCGATAGTCACGGTCGATGGCAATATCGCCCACCTGCGAAGTATAAGCCTTGACGTCAATGCCCATCTGACGGAGCGCCAACTGAGCCAAAGCACCTCCCACACATCGGGAGATCGTCTCGCGAGCCGAAGAACGGCCTCCGCCACGATGGTCGCGCAATCCGTATTTCATTGTATAGGTGAAATCGGCATGAGAAGGACGGAACACATCCCGCACATTCTCATAGTCGCTGGAGTGCTGGTTGGTGTTCCTGACCAAGAAGCCGATGGGACAGCCCGTGCTCTTGCCCTCGAACACGCCCGACAGCAGTTCCACCACATCACCTTCCTGACGTCCCGTGGTGATACGGCTCTGACCTGGACGACGGCGATTCAGTTGCTCCTGAATGAAATCCATGTCAATGGCAACGCCTGCGGGCATTCCATCCACCACACCGCCAATGCCAACCCCATGACTCTCGCCAAAGGTGGTCAACGTGAAAATATGTCCAAACGTATTTCTCATCAGTGACATCCTCCACAGCCACCACCATTACAACCGCCACAGCCTTCACTACCGCAGACGCCACCACAATCAGCACAATCGCTCGTGGCGTTAAGCGCCTCTGAAATCTCCTCGTTAGTAGCAGGACGGCTTTCAATCACATGCCCCTTGAAGTGAAGGTCTTGACCTGCACGCGGATGGTTCAAGTCGATGGTCACCGCATCCTTCTTGATTTCGATGATGGTGGCATTGAAACGACTGCCGTCTTCAGCCATCATCGGAACGATAGCACCTTCATGAATATAGTTAACATCCATCTTTCCATCCACCATGAACACCGTCTGAGGCACATCGAACATCAGTTCCTCATTGAATTCCCCATAGGCATCCGCACAAGGAATGACGAAATCGAACTCCTCGCCACGCTCCAAGTTGAGCACATTCTCCTCGAACTTCTCGAGCACCAGATTGAGACCGCTGATGAACTGGAACGGATGACGGCGATTTGCCACCTCAACAGGTTCTTCATCCTCCTCGCCATCCTCGATGGTAAAGAGTCTATACGCAAGCGTGATATACTTGTTATTTACTTCCATAATAAAGTTATAAATGTGAATATTCTATTTTTGATTTGCAAAGTTACGATTAAGTGAGCACAATACAAAAAGAAAAACGATTTTTTTCTTTATTTTGTCGAACGCGAGTAATTGACCCTTCTATTTTTGCTGCGCCACGAACTCGTCAAACTGTTCGCGATAGCCATTGAAGATGTTGATGTCAACACCTCCATGAATGCCAGCCACACGACCATCGTAACAAAGTTGCCAGAAGAGGAGACGAACATCGGGACGATAGACATGATAACGAGCAATCCACACCAGATAATCGTGACAGAGATCGGGCGCATGCACAAGGTGGTACTTGACGAAATTCTGGCTGACGTAAAGGATTGGCCTCTTGCCTACGGCACGCTCGACAGCCTGAAGCCAGTCACGCATATCGCTGAACATCTTTTCCTCACCTCCAGCTTCTTCTATTTGCGCATCCGTAGGTTCCACATCCAGCACAGGCGGCATATCACCAGCAAGGATTTGGGTGTTGGCAAGGAAGTATTCAGCCTGCTCTTGACCCGTAGCCTTGAATGAGAAGAAGTGGTAGGCTCCACAGATGATGCCATGATGACGGGCTGCCTGTGCATCTTGCTGATAGTAAGCAGACTTGATGGTGATGCCTTGGGTAGATTTGATGTACACAAAACTAACAGGGAAGTTGATTGTTCCATCGACCAACGGACTATTCTTCTTGCCCAAAGAGGTGATGCGCATGGCGTTCCAATTGATGGGATAGACATGGCGCCCAATCTCGTGCTGATAGCGGCTGATGTCAATGCCATAGACACGATTGTCTGTGTAGGTCATCTTCTCGCCTAAGTATTTGTCCTCTGCCCATTCGCCAGCCTTCACCACCTGATTCGGAGCGACAAGGAATCCATGTCCATGACGACCTCCATCAAGCCATTCACCCTCATAGTAGTCGCCATTCCCATATCGCATCACGCCATATCCTTGAGCATGTCCACACGCATCCATTTGTCCTATGTAGGCATTGGAGAGCGTATCGAGCGAAGTGCCATAATAAAGAGAATCAGTCAGTTCTTTCTGATTGATTGTAAGCGAGATAAGTGACGTTCCTTGAATCAATGGATTAGGATGAAGATGAGGATAAAAACGGACGTGCCACTCAGGAATCAGACCAGAGAAATCATCATCAAGGAAAAGAGGTGTACTCATGGCCAGGCAGGTATCAGGGATATCTGTGAGGGAGTCACTTTGCAGGACGATGAAACGAACATCTGCACTATCGGAACACAGATGCATCAGCGAAGGACGAGTGAGGATATTCGTGACGGGATGGAGTTGGAGCTGATCCTTGTAGTATTCACGCACCACTCGCACCTCCATCCGTTTGGCATGCCGAGTGAGGGAGTCGAGCAAGAGCATCATCTTGTCCTGATGCAGCAGATGGGACGCCAACATATAAGAACAGTTCGCCACACCGATGTATTCATTATCAGCAATGCTGTGACGCAGCAAGTAGTAGTCCACCTCGTCAGCCATGACACGTTCACGCGCTTGGGCAGCCTGCATCAACAGGCGATTCTTGTCAATGAGCAGAGGCAGCATCTGATTGATCAATTCCTGCTGAGTCTCCATCTGCACCTCCACGTCAGGTACCAGAATTTTTCCATTGGCAGAAGGGAAAAGCGATGTACTGTTAACCCACACCCCTACCCCTTCAGAACAAACCAATGCCGAATCACGATAGTTGGTCAGTCCCACAAAAGCTGAATCGGATTCAGAGAAGCGTGAGAAGAAAGCCACGTCCTTTCCATCTGCCATCAAAGCAAAACACACGCGCTGCTGCACCTCCACCTTTGCACGTTCCACTTCCTTCTCCGTCCACGAACGGTTGATGTATAACACCCATACCACCAACACGGCGACACCTAACAGCACCACCCCTATCCACATGAGTTTTTTCTTCTTGTCCATATTCATTCCTGATTTTGGCTGCAAAGATACGATAAAAATGGGATATAACCTCATTTTGTTGTATCTTTATCTTTGTTTTTCCTGCACTTTCATCAGAAGACGAGTACAGTGGTTTTGGGGGCATACACGCTCTCTGTGCGTTTGGCCTGATAGTATCGGCACCCCCTCGAAAATGAACAGAAAATCGCAAAACGAGGCGTTTTTGAGCCAAATTTAGTGTTTTTTGTTTTAAGAAGGGTTAAAATTGACGAACTTGTTTGGTGGTTACGTCAGAAAGCAGTAACTTTGTACACATAATTAAATTTATATATAGAATTCATTTATATAACATTCAAAGATAATCAATGGAAGATTTAGACAGAATCATTAAAGTTGAGATCAACGAAACGATGAAGAAGAGCTACATCGACTACTCCATGTCGGTGATTGTGGCTCGTGCTCTTCCTGAAGTTCGTGACGGTTTCAAGCCTGTGCACCGACGCATCCTCTACTCGATGGACAAGCACGGCAACACTTCTGACAAACCAACGGTAAAGTGCGCCCGTATCGTGGGTGATGTGCTGGGTCACTTGCACCCACACGGTGACTCGTCTGTGTATGGCGCGCTGGTTCGATTGGCTCAGCCTTGGGCGATGCGTTACACGCTGGTGGATGGACAAGGTAACTTCGGTTCCGTCGATGGTGATGGTGCAGCGGCTATGCGTTACACAGAGGCTCGCCTCAGCAAGTTGGGTGAGGCCATGCTGCAAGACATCGACAAAGAGACGGTGGATATGGTCGATAACTTCGATAACTCGGAGAAGGAACCAACTGTGCTCCCCACTCGCATACCAAACCTCTTGGTGAATGGTGCAACAGGTATCGCTGTAGGTATGGCAACCAACATCCCCACCCACAATCTAAGTGAGGTGATTGACGGATGTGTGGCTTATATCGATAACCCAGAACTGACAAGTACAGACCTGATGCAGTACATCAAGGGTCCAGACTTCCCAACAGGTGGTATCATTTGTGGTGTGGACGGCATCAAGGAAGCTTACGAAACAGGCCGTGGCCGCATCGTGATTCGTTCAAAGACAGAGATTGAATCAGAAGGCACACATGACAAGATTGTCGTGAGTGAGATTCCATACAACGTCAACAAGTCGGAGCTCATCAAGAAGATTGCCGCACTGGTGAACGAAAAGAAGATTGATGGCATCAGCAACGTGAACGATGAGTCTGACCGTGAGGGTATGCGTATCGTCATCGACATCAAACGTGAAGCCAACGCCAATGTGGTACGCAACAAACTCTTCAAATTGACGGATCTGCAGAGCACCTTCGCCGTGAACTGCATCGCTATCGCTGACCGCCGTCCGAAGCAGCTTTCTCTGAAGGATTGTATCCGCTACTTCGTGAACCACCGTCACGACGTGGTGATTCGTCGCACGAAGTTCGACAAGCGCAAGGCCGAAGAGCGTTCTCACATTCTGGAAGGTCTCATCATCGCCAGCGACAATATCGATGAAGTGGTACAGATCATCAAGAAGGCCAAGAGTCCTCAGGAGGCTATGGACAACTTGATGGCACGTTTCAACCTCGATGAGATTCAGGCTCGCGAAATCGTTAACATGCGTCTGCGTCAGTTGACAGGACTGGAACAGGATAAATTGCACGCTGAGTATGACGAACTTCAGAAACTCATCGCTTACTTGGATCAGATTCTCACCGACGACGCACTCTGCCGCAAGGTGATGAAGGATGAGCTCCTCGAAGTGAAGGAAAAATGGGGTGACGAACGCAAGACAGAAATTGACGTGACCGCCAGCGAGAACTTCGACCCAGAGCAGTTCTATGCCAAGGAGGATGTGGTGGTGACAGTAAGTCACCTCGGCTACATCAAGCGCACAACCCTCACCGAGTTCCGCACGCAGGCTCGTGGCGGCATCGGTGTGAAAGGTGGAACGGCACGCGATAAGGACTTCATCGAGTTTATCTATCCTGCCAACACGCACAACACCATGATGTTCTTCACGCAGAAGGGACGTTGTTTCTGGATGAAGGTCTATAACATCCCAGAGGGTTCACGCACAGACAAGGGTCGTGCCATCCAGAACCTCCTCAACATTGACAGCGATGACAAGGTGACAGCATTCATCTGTATCGAAAACATCAACGACGAGGAATGGGTGAACTCGCACAACCTCATCTTCTGCACACGCCAGGGCATCATCAAGAAGACTGCATTCGTCAACTATTCACGTCCACGCAACAACGGTATTATCGCCATCAACCTGAACGAGGGTGACGAGGTCGTTGAGGTGCTCCTCACCAGCGGCAAGGACGAGATTCTTATCGCCAACCGCAATGGTCGTGCGATCCGCTTCAATGAAAGCACCGTTCGTAACATGGGACGTGGCACCACGGGTGTCAAGGCTATGCGTTTGGACGAGGACGATCCTGAAGACCAGATTGTCGGCATGATTGCGCTCACGAAACCTGAAGGCTACGACGAGAACGCTGAGGCAAATGCAGAGACAGAAGAGGGTGAAGATCTCTTCCCTGACATGCCAACCATCTTGGTTCTCTCTGAAAAGGGTGTCGGCAAGCGCTCCACTATCGCTGAATATCGCATCACCAACCGTAACGGTAAGGGTGTCAAGACCATCAACATCACTGAAAGGACTGGCAAACTGGTGGCCATCAAGAAGGTGATGGAAGATGAAGACATCATGATTATCAACAAGAGCGGTGTGACGATTCGTCTGGCTGTCAGCGACATCAAGAAGTCTTCACGCAACACACAAGGCGTTAAGCTGATTGATATTCAGAAGCGTAACGATGTCATCAGTTCTGTCTGCGTGGTCGAGCACTACGAGGAGCCAGAAGACATCAGCGATGAGAACACTGAGGCAACTGAAGCACCAGAAACAAACAATAATGAATAAACAACCTGATTTATAAACTTATTAAAACCTGATCAATTATGAAAAAGTTAGTTTTGATGATGGTAGGACTTTTCCTTATCGGTGGTTCCGCATTGGCACAAGACAAGGAAGCCCTCAAGGCTCAGAAAGCTGCGATGAAAGAAGCTGAGTCAACTCTCAAGAAGGCAAAGTCAACCTACGAGATGTCCATTCCTAACGCTCAATATGGACGTAAGGAAACCGACTTCGAGAAACTGGATGCTGCACGGGCACTGATCGAATCCGCTGTAGCGAACCAATACACTAAAGATGACGCATCGGCTTGGAAGACTGCTGCTGACATCGAGTTTGAGTACTACAAGAAGCAGGATAACGAAGTGAAGGCTGATCCTGAGAATGAGCAACTGAAAAAGGATTTCCTGGCGAGATCTATCAAACTGCTCAACTACTGCACGAAATACGATTCACTCATCGTGCTCGACCCCAAGGCTAAGCCAGAGGAAGTGGCAAAAGACCATCAAAAGTACCAGGTGATCGGTGTCAACACAGCCACACAGATTCTGCAGGCTGCACAGAACTACTCGAACAGCGATGCAGTTGAAGACCTTAAATTGGGTGCCAGCTATTCCGAGCTTTTCCTCAACACAATGGAGAAGTCGCACCTGATGAATGACTTCAAACACGAGAGTCTGGCTGACTGGATTACCTATGCCAAGGCTTTCCGTGCCCAGTCTTACTACAACATCCCAGGTACCCCTGAGGACAAGATCATCGCCGTGTACAAGGACTTGATGACCACCAAGTACAAGGGTGTGGCTTATCAGTCACTCTCCAACTACTATCGTGAGAAAGACCCAAACAAGCAGAACCAATACCTGCAGGAAGGTATCGAAGCGCTCAAAGGAGATGAAAGCATGAAAGACTTGCGCGCCAACTTTGCACTGATTCTCATGCAGAATCTCTACACGAAGAAAGATTTTGATGGATTCAGCAAGATTGCACAGGTGGTGAAGGACGAATTCTCCGATGTTGATGGTTCCATCAATGCCTACCTGATGGAGGGTCAGATTGCTTTTGAGGAAAAGAAGGACTATCTTGCAGCAAAGGCCATCTTCCTCGCTGCTAAGGAAAAGTACCCAGACGATCCTAAGTGCCTCCTCATGGCTGCACGTTCTGCATGGATGCAAGCCATGACCAATGGTTCTAAGAAAGCAGACCTCGACGAAGCACTCCGCCTCTTCAAGCAACTTGAGGCAGAGAATCCTGAGGATCCAGAACTCTGGGGTGAATCGCTCTATGTGCTTTACAACAACACCCAGCAGACCGCTGAAGCAGCGAAATACAAGAAGTATTATAAAGCAGCTCAATAACGGCCACGCAGACCAAAATCAGGAGCGCCCAAGACGGGTGCTCCTTTTTCTTTCCATCAACAAGCAATTAAGCATGAAGAAATTTGGTGGTTCACTTACTTAATCGTACCTTTGCAACCCAAACCATCAAATAATAAAAAAGAAAACAACCACCGATATGAAGAAGACTTTCATCCTCGCCACGTTGTTGGCCTTCACAGGTCTAACCGCCTCTGCACAAACTTATCTCAACCCCAACGCTCCTATCGAGGAACGTATCAAGGATGCGCTGAGCCGCATGACCACTCACGAGAAAATCAAGATGCTACATGCACAGAGCAAGTTCACCAGCGCTGGTGTACCTCGTTTGGGCATCCGTCAATTGAATATGGACGATGGTCCTCATGGTGTGCGTGAGGAATTGGAGTGGAACACTTGGAATCCTGCTCGATGGACAAACGACTCTATTGTGGCGTTCCCATCGCTCACATGCCTCGCCTCCACCTGGAATCGCGACCTTTCAGACGCTTACGGAAATGCCGTCAGCGAGGAATTTGCCTTCAGAGGCAAGGACATCATGTTAGGGCCTGGCGTGAACATCCAACGTACTCCCTTGAATGGTCGTGCCTTCGAATATATGGGTGAAGACCCCTATTTGGCAGGTGAAATGGCAGTGCCCTACATCAAGGCAGCACAGGCTAACGGCGTAGCATGTTGTCTAAAGCATTTCGTGCTCAATGACCAAGAAATCGATCGCTTCGGTGTGAATGTGAACGTGTCTGAACGTGCCATGCGTGAGATTTATCTGCGTCCTTTCCAGAAGGCAGTTGATCAGGCACACGTCTATACCATCATGGGCTCTTACAACATGTGGAAGAATGTGCATTGCTGCCACAACGACGAACTTCTGAACGGCATCCTGAAGAAGGAATGGAACTGGGATGGTGCACTCATCAGCGACTGGGGAGGCACAACCAACACGATGGAGGCAGCCTTAGGTGGTTTGGACATCGAAATGGGCACCTATACCGATGGTAAGACCAAAGAAAGCAATTTCGGCTATGATGATTACTACCTCGGCAATCCATTTGAGAAACTGATCAAGGAAGGTAAAATTCCGATGTCTGTATTGGATGAGAAGGTGAGTCGCGTGCTGCGTGTCATCTTCCGTACTGCGATGAATCCCAACAAGGTGATTGGCAATCAATGTTCAGAGACTCACTATGATGTGTGCCGTCAGATTGGTGAGGAAGGTATCGTGCTCTTGAAGAACGACAAGAACATCTTGCCGTTGAATCCCTCCAAATACAAGAAATACAGCCAAATTCTGGTGGTGGGCGAGAATGCCACACGTTCCCTCACCCAAGGTGGAGGTTCATCAGAACTGAAGACACTGCGCGACATAAGTCCGTTGGAGGAACTGCAACGGCAATACGAGCAGATGATCATGTATGCCCAGGGCTACTATTCAGGCAGGGCAATGTACGACCATGTGGATAGACTTAACCCTCAGAAGCAGGATTCGCTGAAGGCCGAAGCATTGGAAATGGCAAAGGGTGCAGACCTCATCATCTTCATTGGTGGATTGAATAAGAATACGCGTCAGGACTGCGAAAATGGTGACCGTGAAGGATATGACTTGCCTTATGGTCAGAACGAGTTGATTTCCGAATTGGCAAAAATTCAGAAAAATATCGTAGTGGTCACGTTTGGCGGTAACCCCTACAACATGCCCTGGCTGAAAGAAGTGGCAGGTGTGGTTCACTGTTGGTATTTGGGCAGTGAAGCTGGTAAGGCACTCGTGAATGTACTGAACGGAACGGTGAGCCCAAGCGGAAAACTGCCTGTGACTTTTGCCCAAAAGTATGAGGACTATCCCTACGTGCAATATGGCCAAGAGGCTTATCCTGGTGTGAACAAGCAGGTCTATTACAAGGAGGACATCTTTGTGGGCTATCGTCATTTCACCACCAACAACGTGAAGCCCCTCTTCCCCTTTGGCTTCGGACTGAGTTACACGACGTTCGCCTACGGTAAACCCACAGCCACCATGGAGGGTAACAATATCGTAGTGAAGACCACCATCACCAACACAGGCAAGGTGGCAGGAAAGGAAGTCGCACAAGTATATTCCTCTGCACCTCAAAGTGACCTGCCTCGTCCCTCTAAAGAGCTGAAAGGCTTTGCCAAGACGAAACTCCTTGAGCCAGGTGAAAGCGAAACCCTCCGCATCACCATTCCAAAGAACGAACTCAACTACTATGACGAGACGACACACGGATGGGCTTTGACCACTGGCACATACACATTCCATGTGGGGGCCAACGTGGACGACATCAAAGGAAAAGTGGAAGTGGAGGTGAAGTGAAAAGTGAAAAATCCAAGTTACTCTAAATTTCAAATCCAAAGTCAGGGTTAAGGTTAAAATTCATGCTCATCAAGTATATCATCGCGTTAGCCCTCCCCCTTTGGGGGTTGGGGGGCTATGCGCAGGAGAACATCTGCTTTTCTCCTCGCATCAAGACATTGCAGGTGAAGCCCAATGGTGAATGGGGCGAACCACCTGTAACCTTGTTGAGTCGAGGCCATTGGATGGAAATCAGTTTTGACGACTTGCAGGCAAACTATCAACGTTACACCTACTCCATCACCCACTGCAATGCCGATTGGCAACAGAGCGACCTGTTGGTGAGCGAATACATGACGGGCTTCAACAACCAACGTATCGACGACTACGAACCAGCCATAGGTACTGAGATGAACTACTGCCACTATACGCTCACCTTGCCCAACGAGGAGACACGTCTGTTAGTGTCAGGCAATTACATCGTGAACATCTACGAGGATGGTGAGGATGAACCCATTGCACAAGCGTGCTTTTCCCTGCTCGAACCTCATGTGGGTGTGACGATTGACGTGACAGCTAATACCGACATTGATACCTACGAACGACACCAGCAGGTGAATTTCGCGGTGAACTACGCAGGCTACTCGATCAGCAATGCCGTCAGCGACCTCAAGTATGTGGTGACCCAAAACCGACGATGGGACAATCATGTGGAAGACCTGCGTCCCTCTTCCATGCAGGTGAATCGACTCATTTTCAACCACAACCGTTCGCTCATCTTCAATGCAGGCAATGAGTATCGCCGTTTTGAGATGCTGGACGAATATGTGCCCACCATGCATGTGGATCGCATGGAATACAATGGCGACTACTATCATGCCTTCCTCTTCCCAGACGAGCAACGCATCAACTACCTGTTCGACAAAGACCAAAACGGACGTTATGTAGTAAGGAATGGTGATAATGCCAATAACGACACAGAAAGCGACTACTTCCTCACCCACTTCACGCTCCAGATGCCACAAGTGCCCGATGGTGATGTCTATCTCTTTGGCGACTTGACCAACAACCGCATGGAGGAAGAATACAAGATGGAATACAACCTGCTCGACCATCAGTATGAACTGGTGACCCCCCTGAAGCAAGGCTCATATAATTATATGTATATGTTCAAACGGGATGGGGAGACCCTCGCACAGACCCTGCCTTGTGAGGGTGATTTTCACCAGACAGAGAATGAATACTATGTGTATGTCTATCACCGTCCTTTCGGATTGCGATATGACAAGTTGGTCGGATTTCAGAAATTGAATTATCAACAATGAGAAAGTTATTGGTCATCTTATCGTTGTGCATCCCCTGTTTGGGTCATGCACAGAGTCTGCAAAGCCAATTGAAGGAATGGGCTGCCAACTATACCCGTTATGATGCCAACATCAAACCCTCCACAGTGGTATCGTGCGACATCGACAGCGATGAGAAGACCATCCGCATCGTGTTGGGAGGAGGGTTCCCAGAACAGCACTTCACTCCAGAAGTGGTGGAGCGAGTGTATGAAGAGGTACGCACGTTCGTACCATCCGCACAACGGAACTACGACCTCAGCATCGAAGCTGATGGCCGTCCTATTGAGGATCTCGTGCCCAACTTCTATCGCAAAGGCAAGAAAGACCATGCACGTCTGTTGGACGAGACTTACAGGGGTGAACCTTGGGTGAAGAATATCTCACGCCCATACTCTGCTGAGAAAGGCTTGGAGGGCAATCATATCGCCCTATGGCAAAGCCATGGACGCTACTATAGAGCCGAACGCAGCGACTGGTACTGGCAACGTCCGCGCTTGTTCTGCACCACCGAAGACCTCTTCTCACAGACCTTTGTGATTCCTTTCATCATCCCCATGCTGCAAAATGCAGGAGCCGTCGTGTTCACCCCTCGTGAACGTGACTACCAAATCCATGAGGTGATTGTGGACAATGACCAACCCCATAAGAATGGTACCTACATCGAGTCGTTCCGCCGCAAACAGAAACACACAAAATGGCAAACGACCCAGCAACCTGGATTTGCCCAATACAAGACTATTTACACCTCTGCCGATACTCCTTTCACAGATGGCAGCGCTCGATTTGTGATGACCACCTCATCTGCCAAGGAGGAAGGTATGGCACAATGGGTGCCCAATATCCCTGAAGAGGGGAAATACGCTGTGTATGTGTCCTACCAGTCCTACGAGAACTCTGTGGATGATGCCCTCTATACCATTCACCACAAGGGAGGAACGACCGAATTCAAGGTGAACCAGCAAATGGGTGGCGGCACTTGGGTCTATCTTGGCACATTCGAGTTTGACGAGGGTGAGCACAACTACGGCATGGTGACCCTCTCCAACCACAGCAACCACAAAGGCATCATCACGGCAGATGCTGTACGTTTTGGAGGAGGTATGGGCAACATCGTCCCAGAGGCTCATGCCTACAACACGCAGCCATCAGGTTTGCCACGCTGGGCAGAAGCCGCCAAGTATAGTGTACAGTGGTATGGTTTCCCTTACAAAATTCACACAGAGCCTTTTGGCGACAACGACTACAACAACGACATCAATGCCCGTTCAGCAGCCATCAACTACCTGTCTGGCGGTTCCATCTACAATCCCAAACGTGAGGAAGGACTGCGTGTGCCACTCGACATTTCTGTGGCTTTCCACACCGATGCTGGTGTAAAGACGGACGATGCTTTTGTTGGTTCGTTAGGTGTTTATATGACGGACTTCAACGATGGCAAGACAGGGGCAGGACTGGACAGATATGTGTCACGAGACCTCATCAGCATGTTCCTCACCAACTTCACCACCGATCTGAAGAAATACCATTGGCAGGTACGCCAACTGTGGAATCGCAACTATGGGGAAGCCCGTGCGCCGATGCCTCCTGCCTGCATCCTTGAGATGCTCTCCCATCAGAATTTTGCCGACATGCGGATGGCCTACGACCCACACTTCAAGTTTGACCTCTCACGCTCTGTCTATAAGACCATCGTGAAGTATATCGCCACACTCTACAAACGTGATTATGTGATTCAGCCACTCCCAGTCGAGAACTTCTCCATCTCCCTGAACGAGAAGAAGCAGAGTGCTACCCTTTTCTGGTCACCCGTTGATGATCCACTCGAACCAACGGCACGTCCCAAAGAATATGTCATCTACACACGACGAGGGTATCAAGGTTTTGACAACGGCATCATTGTCAAGGGAACAAGCCATACAATAGAACTAAATCCTGACGAGGTTTACTCCTTCAAAATCAAAGCCTTGAATGATGGTGGTGAAAGTTTCCCGTCAGAAGTGCTTTCGTGTGGCATCTCCTCTCGGAACAAAGGGACAGTATTGGTGGTCAATGCCTTTACGAGGTTGGAAGGTCCTCAAGTGATCAACACCTCTACGACCTGTGGATTCGACCTTGATGCCGACCCTGGTGTGCCTTACGGAGCCTACACAGGGTTCTGTGGCAGGCAACGTTACTTTGACCGTTCGAAGGCTGGCAGTGAAGCTTCTGACGGCTTGGGCATGAGTGGTATGGAACTCGAAGGAAAACTGATGATGGGTAACACCTTCGACTACCCTGTCATTCATGGTCGTGCCATCCTACTGACAGGCAACCATTCCTTCACCTCCTGTAGTGAGCAGTCCCTCACAGAGGGGAAGGTGACCCTATCCGACTACCCCATCATCGACCTCATCTATGGCACCCAAAAGCAGTTCAACAATCGCACCAATGCCCTCGTTGAACAATACTACAACCAAGGAGGCAAGGTGCTCCTCAGCGCCGCCAATCCAGGATGTCCCCCCATCGGTGGAACTATTGCTGGCCAACTCTCAACTCTCAACTCTCAACTCTCAACCATCTCTGGTTGTGGCCTCACCTTCGACATCTATCGGGACATGAATCCTGAGAGTTACTGTGTGCCCGCTCCATCCGTGTTGGCACCCTCTGGCAATGCTATTCCCATCCTCACCTACGCCAACGGCAACTGTGCAGCCATAGCCCAACAGCAACGCTTTATCCGTCTGGGCTTCCCTCTCGAAAGCATCCAAGACCGTCAAAAACTCAACGCACTCACCAAAGCCTTCCTCACCTTCCTCGAATGATTTCTCACTTTTCACTCTCAACTCTTAACTCTTAACTCTCCATGTCCTGGTTGCCCACGACAAAAAAAGAACTCGAACGCCTCGGCTGGGATTCGCTTGATGTCATCCTCTTCTCTGCCGACGCCTACGTTGACCACCCCTCATTTGCAGCGGCGGTCATCGGTCGTATTCTGGAAGCGGAAGGGTTAAAAGTGGCGATTGTTCCTCAGCCTGACTGGCACGGCGACTATCGTGACTTCAAAAAGTTGGGTCGTCCACGCCTCTTCTTTGGGTTTGCTCGTGGGGCGAGGGACTCGATGGTGAACAAATTTACAGCCAATAAACGACTCCGTTCAGAGGATGCCTATTCACCTGATGGGCGTCACGATCTCCGTCCAGAGTACCCCACCATCGTATATACACAGATTCTTAAGGAACTCTATCCTGATGTGCCTGTTGTAATTGGTGGCATCGAAGCCAGCTTACGTCGTCTCACCCACTACGACTACTGGCAAGACAAGCTCATGCCCTCCATCCTCGTTCCTTCTGGTGCCGACCTCCTCATCTACGGCATGGGGGAAAAACCTATGATTTCATTGGCACAACTCTTGGTGGAACAAGACTGTGAGATAGATGTCAAGATGTTCCGCAACCTCATGGCACGGTACCCTCAGAAACAAACCGTTTCCCTCTTGTCCAAACAGGAGATACCTGGTGGCATCCGTCCTGATGACATCGTCCTCCATAGCCATGAGGAATGCCTCCGTAACAAACGTGCCCAAGCTGAGAATTTCCGTCATATCGAGGAGGAATCAAACAAGTATTCCGCCCAGCGCATCATCCAACCCCTCTCAACTCTCAACTCTCAACTCTCAACTCTCAACTTTTTAGTAGTCAATCCACCCTATCAGCCCCTCACGCAAGATGAGCTTGACCGTTCCTTCGATCTTCCCTACACACGTCTGCCTCACCCCAAATACAAAGGCAAACGCATCCCAGCCTACGAGATGATCAAGTTCTCCGTTTGCCTCCATCGTGGATGTTTCGGGGGTTGCGCCTTCTGCACCATCTCGGCTCATCAGGGTAAATTCATCACCTCTCGTAGCAAGGAAAGCATCCTACGTGAAGTCAAGGCTATCACGCAACTGCCAGATTTCAAGGGATATCTGAGTGACTTGGGTGGTCCTTCTGCCAACATGTATGCCATGCATGGCAAAAACCTCGACCTTTGCCATCAATGCAAACGTCCATCGTGCATCCATCCCAAGATATGTCCCAACCTCAATACCGACCACTCTGCCCTGCTCGACATCTATCATGCCGTCGATACCATCCCTGGCATCAAGAAGAGCTTCATCGGTTCAGGTGTGCGTTACGACCTCCTGCTTCACGACACAGGCGATGAACGCATCAACCGCATCAACCGTCAATACACAGAAGAACTGATCACCAAACACGTCAGTGGACGTCTGAAGGTAGCCCCAGAACACACATCCGACCGTGTGCTCAACCTCATGCGCAAACCTTCATTCCAACTCTTCTACGATTTCAAGCGCATCTTCGACGAGATCAACCGTCGCAAGCACCTGCGTCAGCAAATCATTCCTTATTTCATCAGTTCCCATCCAGGCTGCACAGCCGAAGATATGGCAGAACTTGCAGCCCTGACCAAAGACCTCGACTTCCAGCTCGAACAAGTGCAAGACTTCACTCCCACCCCTATGACCGTCTCCACAGAGGCTTGGTACACAGGCTTGCATCCCTACACCCTCCAACCCGTCTTCTCCGCCAAGACTCAAAAAGAAAAGCTTGCCCAGCGTCAATTCTTCTTCTGGTACAAGCCCTCTGAACGTCAAGCCATCCTCCGACTCCTCCGTCAGATGGGACGCCAAGACCTCATTCAAAAACTTTTTGGAAGAAAAGGATAACGATAACCTTAACCCAAACCTTAACTTTCGATTCGGAATTTAGAGTAACTTAGATTTTTCACTTTTCACTCTTCACTTTTCACTCTTCACTTTTCACTCTTCACTTTTCACTCTTCACTCTCCACAGTTGCCACGAATTCACCAAGTTGTGCCACAGGGAATAGAATCCGCCAGCCAAAGCCGTGACTGGATTCAGGAAGGTATAGCCCATCCATATTGCAAATACCGTGTTCTTCTGTCCGAGGCTCTGGGTGCCTGCTACTGGTTCACCATATTTCCGTCCTATCAGCCGTCCTAATCCGAACTGCAAGAGGCAGCACACCAACGACGCCACAGCGATGCCCACCATGTTCCACAGGCTTTCCTCGCTATGCACCAACGCCTTCACAGACACGCCAATGGCCAATGACAACGACACCGCCCACAGGTTGAACGCCAAGTTCGGCTGACGCAAGATGAAGGCATGGAACTTGGGAAACAAATGCCGTACCAACCACGCCACCACCAAGGGCATGATGAGCAAAGGAAACACCTTTGCCAGAATCAGTAGGAACGAGATTTCGAATGTCATGTCAGGCATCGTACTCTCATGCAGAAACGGCACCATCGCAGGCACCACCAACGACACAGCCATATTGATGAGACATGTGTAACTCACCACCACATTCGCATTGCCATGCAGCTTCGTTGTCACCACCGCAGCAGCTGTAGCCGTCGGACAAATCATACAAATCATCGCACTCTCTATCACCACACGACCAGCCACATCGGGCATCCAAACCACTAACAGCCCCATTGCCACGAAACTCACCACCTGAATGGCCAACAGTTCCAACATCCAAGCCTTTGGCTTCAGTTCCCTGATGCCCATTCGACAGAAACTCACAAACAGCATGCAGAAGAGCAAGGCTGGTTGCACATAACCAATTGCCTTGTTCACCACCTGATGCGTTCCGTCCAGCGCAGGGATGTTGACATAAAGAAAATAAGCCGCCACACCTGTCAGCATGGCAATCGGCAACATCCAGTTCTTCAGAAAACTGACCAATCTCATAAGAATGCATTTTCATACTTTAAGAGAAGGAAAAAAGTGATAAGTGATACATTTTTCACTTTTCACTTGACCATTCTCACTTAAAATATCTACCTTTGCATCACGAAAAGAATACAAATGAAGAAAAAAAGCGACATCATCATTCCGGAAGGGCTTCACGAAGTGCTGCTCCATGCGTGCTGTGCTCCCTGTTCTTCAGCCATTGTCGAATGGATGCTCCAACACGACATCCATCCCACCATCTTCTACTTCAACCCCAACATCTATCCTCGCGAAGAGTACGACATCCGCAAGAACGAAAGCAAGCGTCATGCTGACAGCCTTGGCATCCGTTGGATAGACGGCGATTATGATCATGAACTGTGGCTACAGCAGATTCAAGGTCTCGAACACGAGCCTGAACGAGGTTCCCGCTGTCTCCTGTGCTTCCGCATCCGTCTCACCGCCACAGCGCTCCAGGCTAAAGCACTTGGCATTCCTTTCTTCGCCACTACCCTCGCCTCCTCCCGTTGGAAGAGTCTCGACCAAATCACCCAAGCAGGCCTGCAAGCCCAAGAAGCTGTCAACGCTGCTCAACCCTCAACGCTCAACGCTCAACCCTCAACCCTCTTCTGGGCACAGAACTGGCGCAAAGGAGGTCTCCAAGACCGCCGCAACCAACTTCTACACGAATACAACTTCTACAATCAACAATACTGCGGCTGCGAGTTCAGCATTCAGAACAAATGAAATGGGAAGGTTGAACTATTTCTTCTCTTCAGTCGTTGATGTATTCGTCTTCTTGCTGACAGGCACGTCGGTCATCTCACCTTGAATGAAGATGCGGGACATTTCCTCCTTGCAGTTGGAAAATACCTGAATGTTCTTATGAAAGGGGCCAGGCATCTTGCCTGAGCCATCGTAAGTGACTGTGATTTCGCCTGATGCACCAGGAGCGATGAAGTCCTTGGGATAGTCGGCTACGGTACATCCACAAGAAGCATGAACAGCCGTGATGACGAGTTTGGCATCACCCACATTCTTGAACTTGAAGGTGCATTTCTGCACAGGATTATCCAACGAGAAGGTACCAAAGTCGATGGTAGTCTTCTCAAACTTGATTTGTGGAAATTTCTTTGCCTGCATGCCCAAAGCCATTGTGAAAAGAGCCATGAGCAATAATAGTTTTGTCTTCATATTTGCTTGTGTTTTGATGAAATTTGATGCAAAGGTAGGAAAAAACTCTTAACTCTTAACTCATAACTCTTAACTTTTTCGTACCTTTGCACGATTTTTGTATAATTTAAGAAATAGAAATGAATAAAAACACGCTTACGGCATTTGTTCTGATGGCAGTGGTGGTCTTTGGTTTCATGACCTACGAGAACTACGCACGTCGCAATCAGATGGAAGAGCAGATGGTGTTGGATTCCATAGCCCGTGTGGAGGCAGAGAAGGAAGCCAAAGTGAAACTGAAAGAGCAGGAGAAGAAGGCTGCTGAGTTGGCCGATACACTCAATCCATTGTTCGAAGCCCATCAGGGAAAAGTATCGACCCAAGTCATTGAGAACGAACTGCTGCGCATCACGCTTACTAACAAGGGTGGCCAGATGCAGAAGGTGGAACTGAAAGACAGCACTTACAAGAGCCGCGAAGGTGGCAATGTGGTGCTCTTCGATGGCAACGACCAGAATATGCGTCTGATGTTGGATGGCAAGACTGCCAACATTGTGACAGACGAGTTGTTTTTCACGCCTACTGATGTGAAGAAGGATGGTTTGACCATGCATCTGCCCGTAGCCAATGGTTCACTCGACATCATCTATTCGCTCAGACCCAACTCCTACATTCTCGACATGGATGTGCAGGCAACAGGTTTGGAGGGCTTCTTCCCCTCGAAGACCAATGCCATGCAGATTGAATGGACAGAGAACATGAAGCAGCAGGAGAAAGGCTATGATTTTGAGAACCGCTATTCGACGGTGACCTATCGCGATGTGGATGGCGACACCCACGAACTCTCTGTGAGTGGAGGCGATGAGGAGGAGGACGAATTTGAAGAAAAGGTGAAATGGATTACCTATAAGACTCAGTTCTTCAGCCAAGTACTGATTGCTGAACAGCCATTGAGCGTAAGCAATATGTCCTCACAGTATTTGGAGAAAGGCTCTGGCTATCTGAAGACTTACAAGACTTCGTTTGCTGCCGATTTCGACACGAAAGGTGTGAAGCTAACCAACTTCCATCTCTATTTAGGTCCCAACAAATTCTCCACGCTGAAGGAGAATGAGCAACTGCTGGCATCGAGCGATGACCTCGATTTACAGTCGCTGGTATATATGGGTTGGCCCATCATCAAGTGGATTAACCGCTTCTTCTTCCTCTATGCGTTCGACTTCCTGACGAGCCTGGGTCTCAACATGGGTATCGTGCTCGTGCTGCTCACCCTCATCGTGAAGTTCCTCGTGTTCCCGCTGATGAAGAAGTCCTACATCTCCTCAGCCAACATGCGTGTGTTGCGTCCCAAGATGGATGAAATCAACGCCAAGTATCCTCGCAAGGAAGATGCCATGCTGAAGCAGCAGGAGGTGATGAAACTCTATAGCGAATATGGTGTGAGTCCTGTAGGCGGCTGTCTGCCTATGCTGATACAGATGCCTATCTGGATTGCGCTCTTCAACTTCATCCCCAACTACATCGAGATGCGTGGTGAGTCCTTCCTTTGGGCTGATGACCTCTCCACCTACGATGACATCATCAATTGGGGCTTCAACATTTGGGGCGTAGGCGACCACCTTTCCCTCTTCTGCATCCTGTGGTGTGTATCGACCGTGTTCAATTCGGTCATCACCCAGCGTCAGCAGCAATATGCCATGACCGACGAACAGCAGCAGCAGATGAAGATGATGAAGTGGATGACCTATCTGATGCCAGTGATTTTCTTCTTCTCGTTCAACAGCTACAGCGCAGGTCTGAACTGGTACTACTTCATCTCAGGTCTCGTGAGTATCGTGATGATGTGGTTCCTCCGCAAGACTACCGACGATGCTGATCTGCTCTCCAAACTGGAGAAGCGTCATGCAGAGCGCAAGGCAAACATGGGCGACAAGAAGAAGACTTCCAGCCTCATGGGACGTCTGCAAGCCATGCAAGAAAAGCAATTAGAGATTCTCAAGCAGCAGCAAGAGAGAAACAATAAACGTTAACATAACCTTAACGTTAACCATAACCCTAACGATAACATTTGACATCTTAAAACGATGACACAAGCCATACAGAAAAAACTCAGCGATTCCGCCGCCATGCGATGGATTGCCCTGCTCATTGTCTCCGTGACGATGATGTTTGCCTACTTCTTCACAGATGTGATGTCACCCCTCGAACCCCTGCTCACAGCAGCAAAGGAAGATGGCGGATTGGGTTGGACAAGTGATGAATACGGGTTCTTCTCAGGTTCCTACGGATTCTTCAATGTGTTCCTCCTCTTGCTCTTCTTCGGAGGCATCATCCTCGACAAGTTCGGCATCCGTTTCACAGGTGTGCTCTCCACAGCCCTGATGTTTGTGGGTGCAGCCATCAAGTGGTGGTCGTTGGACAACACGTTCGAAGGTGAGTTGTTCGGCTATCAGATGCAGGTCATCTACGCCTGCTTGGGGTTTGCCATCTACGGCGTGGGTTGTGAGATAGCAGGCATCACGGTGAGCAAGGTGCTGGTCAAGTGGTTCACAGGCCACGAATTGGCTTTGGCCATGGGTGTGCAGGTGGGTCTTGCCCGTCTTGGCACAGCCGCAGCTCTGAGCTTCGCCCTACCCTTCGCCAAGTCGATGGGAGGAGCTGCAGCCAGCGTGGGATTAGGTGCAGCCCTCCTTTGTGCAGGCGTGCTCGCCTTCCTTGTGTATAATGTGCTCGACAAGAAAGAGGACAAGGCATCAGAGGCCGTTGCCACCGAACCGGAACCAGGTTTCCAGTTCTCCGACCTGAAGATGCTCTTCACCAACAAAGGCTTCTGGTACATCACCCTGCTCTGCCTCATGTTCTATGCAGGTGTGTTCCCCTTCTTGAAGTTCGCCACCAAACTGATGGTGATGAAATATGGTGTGGAAGAAGACCTCGCAGGTTCCATTCCTTCCATGCTCCCTTATGGCACCATCGTGCTCACGCCTATCTTTGGTCTCATCTACGACAAGATTGGTAAGGGCGCCACCCTGATGATTATCGGCTCCGTGCTCCTCACCATCGTTCATGCCGTCTTTGCCATGCCCATCACTTCTGTGGGAGTGGCCATCACGATGATGCTCGTTCTGGGTGTTGCATTCGGCTTGGTTCCATCGGCCATGTGGCCCTCTGTGCCCAAGATCATCCCCATGCAACTCTTGGGAACGGCCTACGCCCTCATCTTCTACATCCAGAACATCGGTCTCTCACTCGTGCCCATCCTCATCGGAAAGGTGAACCAAGCCAACACCGATGCCAACGGGCTGATTGACTACACCGATTCCATGACCATCTTTGCCGTGTGTGGCGCCATCGCCATCGTCATCTCCATCCTCCTGCTCATTGAGGACAAGAAGAAGGGCTATGGCTTGGAGAAATCGAACATACAATAACATAATAACTAACCACTTATCAACTAAAAACATGTTTGAAGGACAGCCTAAAGGTCTGTGGACCTTAGCATTAGCAAACACGGGCGAGCGATTCGGCTACTACACCATGCTGGCCGTGTTCACCCTGTTTCTGCAAGCCAACTTCGGCTTCGACGAGAAACTCACCTCCACCATCTTCTCCAGCTTCCTGATGCTGGTCTATTTCCTGCCCCTTTTCGGCGGCATGCTCGCCGACAAGTTCGGCTATTCCAAGATGGTGACCATCGGCATTTTTATCATGTTCATCGGCTACGTGCTGCTCTCCATCCCATTGGGCAAGGAAGCGGTGGCAATGATTGCGATGGCAGGTGCCCTGCTCTTGGTCAGCTTCGGCACAGGCCTCTTCAAGGGCAATCTGCAAGTGATGGTGGGCGACCTCTACAACGACCCTCAGTTCGCCAGCAAGCGCGACTCAGGTTTCCAGCTCTTCTACATGGCCATCAACGTGGGTGCCCTCTTCGCTCCCACAGCTGCCATCAAGATGATGAACTGGGCACAGAACTCCATGGGCATGAGCGAAGCGGATTCCTACCACTTCGCCTTCGCCGTGGCATGCGCCTCCCTCATCGTCAGCATCGCCATCTACTATCTCGGCAAGAGCACCTTCGCACAGGTCATCACCACCAGCAAGAAAGACACTAAGGCTCAGGCTGCCGACACCAACGTGGAGACCCTCTCCAAGAGCGAGACCACAGAGCGCATCATCTGCCTCATTCTCGTGTTCACCGTCGTGCTCTTCTTCTGGATGGCATTCCACCAGAACGGTCTCACCCTCACCTTCTTCGCACGTGACTACACAGCCACCTCAGCCACAGGCCTGACAGCGATGGAGTTCGACGTGATGAATCTCGTTTGGTGCATCCTCATCGTCTATGGCCTCTTCGGATTCTTCCAGAGCAAGACCGCCAAAGCCAAAGGAATCAGCGCGGCACTCGTACTCATCCCAGCCGCCATCCTCGGCTACACCTACTATCAGAACGCCGACGCAGTGGTGGCTGTAGATGCTCCCATCTTCCAGCAGTTCAATCCAGCCTTCGTGGTGGCGCTCACCCCAGTCAGCATCGCCCTCTTCGGATGGCTTGCCAAAATGGGTAAGGAACCCAAGGCACCTGTCAAGATTGGTCTCGGCATGCTCGTGGCAGCCGCAGCCTACATCATGATGACGCTCGCCTGCATCGGTCTGCCACTTCCTGCCTACGATGCACAAGGCACCAACCTCCACATGGCAGATGTGACGCCCAACCTGCTCGTCAGCACCTATCTCGTGCTCACCTTCGCAGAGCTGCTCCTCTCCCCCATCGGCATCTCCTTCGTCACCAAGGTGGCACCACCCAAATATCGCGGCATGATGATGGGAGGCTGGTTCGTATCCACCGCCCTTGGCAACTTCCTCGTACAGATTCCAGGTTATCTCTGGGGCAAGGACTTGACCATCGTCTGGGGTGTTCTGGCAGGCATCTGTCTCCTCGCTGCCCTCTTCATCTTCTCCATCATCAAGAAGCTGAACAAGGTGGCATAGCAAGTGAAAAGTTAAAAGTGAAAAGTGAAAAATCTAATTTACCTGCCATCCGAATGGTGGATACTTAGATTTTTCACTTTTCACTTTTTCACATACCCCTTCGGGCTGATTTCACAGATTTATCAGATTCTCTTAATCCTCCAAATCCTCCCAATCTACCGCGCAGCGGTGTAGTGAACTACGCCGATAAATCGGCAGATTTGAAGATTGGCAGGATTTTTCTGATTCATCTGTGTAATCGCTCGCGAAGCGGGCTTGTTTTCACTTAAAAATTCGGGTATCCCAGTTTTGCGTTCAGGTAGTGCAGGCCGTTCGGCAGATTGTACACTTTTTGCAAGAGCTGAAATTTCAGCCCTTGTACTTTTTCCCATGCTGGCTCCATTTTCTGATGGCTTTCAGCATGATAATCAAACACATAACAAAAATCGAGGCGAAAACGCCCCGATTTAGATGAAATCTTCGCACAATGCCGATGGACAAAGGCTTGGATGCGCTTTTGTCTTTCAAAATCGTTGCATGGAAACGAAAAAGGTTTCTTTGCAACATGTTTGTGAGCCGATGCAACATATTTTGATGACGGTGCGTGTGTTTTCCGCTAACTTTGCACCGAAATCAAAACAATCAAGAATCCTAAACATTCAGACTTATGCAAAAATCTACCAAAATCATCCCCGGCGTTTGTCCGTATAGCTGTTGTAGTTATCACGTGAACGGCGGAGCCACGGAATAACTCTTTGCCTTCAAGCCGAAATACCCTCCTTCAAACGCAACGAAGCGCTTTAAATTCTCATCCTCCATCGTTGACGCTACACTTGCTTTGGTGGTATTCGGATAATGCTTGGACACACCCTCATAAAGAATGTCTATATGCAGAGGAACGTCAGATTCACTCAGTAAATCAACGAGCAAATCTCGAATGCTACCAAAATAAACACCCTCCCAACTATCAAGCCCGAAGCATGATGTCTTACCAATGGCCTTTATGTGTTCATGTTTATACAAGAAATTCCTTATCTGTGAAGAATTAGAATACTTGTGGCCAGGATGGCGTCTTTTGAATTCAGCGAAAATCTTGTCAACATGCATAGGTTTGCCATTTTGAGCCAATATGTCATACAACTCCCGGGACACATCAATACGGTTCTGCGGCAGAAAGAGTTGTCCTTCTCTTGTGACGCGAACTTTATATATTTGAGCGGCAATAAATCTGAAAAGACCCTTCATGATAGATTTTATCCGTTCAGGTATATTGACGAGAACAGAATCCAATGGTACATAAGTATCAATCGCATATTGGGCTTTCATGATGTCATGGAGCGCATTCAGGTTGTCAACGAAATCAAAACATCCCAAGTCCTTGTTGAGAAGAATTGAGTGCCCTTCCACATCTTCCACCTTAAAATCAGCCACCAGGATTAAGAGAGAGGCAAATGCTTCAAAATCAATGGACAAATGTTCATCTTGCTTCAATCTTACATATTCTTTTGTTCTTTCAAAAATGACTGGACGAGTAAACAGACTCTTGTAATAATCCCATCCACTATGTTTTGCAAGAGTTGATTTCTGAATTTCAATTGTACCGACTAAAACTTGACGAATTCTTTCACGAGAGAGACTCATCGCATCTGCCACCTCTTGTAAGGACCGTTTTTTTCCATCAAAAATACCATGCAACAGACAATAAATTTTGTTTGACCCATTCTCTGACAGACGTAGATAGTTGAGCATTAAGAAAAACAATGGAACATGATTTTTCTCCTTCATGAAGTCGAGCACAAATTCACGTTGGCTTGCTACCAGATAAGGATAGTCGCGTTTTAATGTTTCCATTTTTATCTCATCATCCGTCAAAACAGACACTCTGTCAAAAACCTTCTTAAACTTTTGATTCAACAGAAAGAGCTCAGAAAGGGTTTTCGCCATGGTCCGTCCGGGACAAATACGTCGATAAGACGAAAGAGGCTCTTCAGCATATTTGACCAAGTCCTCAAAATGTGGAACGAACTTATCTGCAAAGTTTTTACTTCTCGCGCTCAATTCTGTATCCAAATTCTCCTGATAAATCTCCTCCAAATATTCTTTTGCAATCGATGAAAGAAAACACTTTGCTCTCTGTTCATAACTAAAACTTTCCATCTTGATGGCAAGATCCATGCTCTTACATTTGTATTCCACATAGATTGCGTTTTCCGCCTCTTGAGCACACTCCATTCTTCCCAATACAAGTTCCATAAATTGCTTGAATGAATGGCGTATCTCAAGATTTTCCTCAGGAGAATAACCCTCTACTACTGCCAGCATCTTTTCCTCATCTTCCATTACAAGTTCATGTAGATCAAAAGGATGGGGGTATGCTGCTTTTAGATAGGCTTTCGCATTCGTCTCGCCTTCTGTCACTTTCGAATAGGCATCAGAAATGATTTCAACAAGTGTCTCTCCTAAAGCGACGAACTGTTCTTCCTTTGTCTTCGGAACTTCATAATATTTTCGAATGATTTGATTTAGAATAGGCTCTATCTCGGCACACGATTTACGTCCAAAATTGCGAATGTACATTAAGTCGCTTGGTTTTTCTATGTTGTCAACAATATCGCCTAAAGTATCCATTCCGGCAAGAAAAATGCATTTATATGTGCGAGCGGAGATGAGTCCCCGTTCAAGCAAGTCCCTGATGTTGGTGTGTATATTGTATTCCATATCGCTTATTCGATGCTATTATCTTTGTATCCTCAAATGCCTGTCCAGTCTTACAGCCTCGCGCAAGAAATCAATGCTCCGTTTCAGCAGGAAGATGTTGGAGAGTGTGGATGTATTCATTTGAGCGGTTCCTTTTTATTTATAAACGTTATTTTTCTATTTCTATTTTATTTGAATCTACATAACTGAAGGATTAATGTCAGCCCTATTCCTGCAAGTGCTACGTATATAGCCAACTTTGATAATTGCCTCGAAGCCCTCGCCTCATATAGGCTTGCAGCTGTTTGATGATTTAATTGACTGCTGTATGCAGATTGTCCCATATCTGTAATCGTCAAGAGTCCATTATCAGTCTCGATAAGCAATCCCATCATCTGCATATTGCCAATAGCTGTCTCTATCCAAACTTGGTTGTTATCGGTGTCTTTGAATGAAGACTTTATCAAAACGAAATCAA
>JAFZVN010000024.1 GCA_017617805.1 Bacteroidaceae bacterium
AGCTGGACAACGTTACCAAGCAGAACAAGGGTGGCGATTGGAAGGACCGTGAAATCTTGGAATTGAAGGCGTTCCACAACGAGCAGGACGGACAGATGTATGCTAATCAGGAAAGCGTTACGGGTATGTTCAACGTCTTTTGGAACTTCATCTATACGGGTACGCCGTATGCCCTGCACCGCAAGGTGAACCAAAGGAATTTCGGTACTGGTATGAGCACCCGACTGGCTGTCATCCCATTGCCTGATAAGGGTATGGCGAAGCGACACCAACAGGTAGATCCCGAAGCCAACGAGACGCTGAAGACGTGGGCTTACCGACTCGACAAGGTGGAGGGTGAGTTGCCTATAGAACCGCTGAACGATGAAACCTTTGAGTGGCAAACAGCCCACATGGAGATAGCAGAGTTTAACGGTGATAAGGCTGATAGAACGCTGCTGAAACGTATTCCGTACTACGGCATCGGCATCTCCCTGCCGTTTATCCTGATGCGTCATTGGGATGAGTGGCAGGAGAAGAAGACGCTGACTATGGATGAACGCGACAAGCGCCTCTGTAGGCTCGCTATGGAAATCCAGTACAAGTGCCAGCAGTTCTTCTTTGGCGAGATGGCGTTCAACTACTTCGCCGACCAGAACAAGGAGTTTGTGGTGAGGAAACGCAGTACCCGCTATAACGAGTGCTTCAGGAAGTTGCCTGATGAATTCAAGACGCAGCAGTTCATGGATTGCTTCGGAGCCTCGCAGCCAACGGCTTGGAAGGCCATCAATCGCTTGGTGAGTGAGGGTGTTGTCGAGAAAGTTAAGTATGGCTTATATCGTAAACTGGTACAGGAGCTGCCCTGAGGTTAATACCTCGGGGTGGTTCCCGTCTCTCGAAGATATTACACTTATAACTTATTCACTCCTGACATTTAGGATTTTAATAAAACTAAAACTAAAAACTAAAACTAAAAGTATGACAACAAATAAGAATCTTCCGAGGGGTTTGCGCAACCGCAACCCCCTCAACATCAGAAAGAGTGACCAGCTTTGGGCAGGTCAGACAGGGAATGATGGTGCGTTCTGCATCTTCCTGAGTAATGAATATGGTTACAGGGCGGCGTTCCGCATCCTGAAGACCTACAATGTGAAGTACCACATCTATTCGGTGCGAGAAATCATCGCTCGTTGGGCCCCTCCGAATGATGGGAACAACACACGAGGGTACATCGAGAGAGTCTGTGCCCTCTCAGGACTCCGAGAGACGGACATCATCGTGGTGGACTCATGGATAGAGGAGAAGCAGCGTGATGCCATCTGGTTAGTGTGGGCGATGGCGAAAGTGGAGAACGGTGATAAGTATATCACATTCGCCGATATGGAAACAGTGAAGAAAGGCTACTATAAGGCATTTCCTCAATACACTTAAACATTGTTTTTCTACCAACTCGGCAACAGCTCCACCAAAGGTTCCTTACGACCGAAACATTTTGAAAGTTTAGAAATATTTTTTCAAAGTTTCAAAAAATTTTTTCAAACTTTAGAAATGTATTTTGAAACTTTCAAAATTTTGTGGGCACGAGGGGAAGAATGAAGCGAATGCCTATATAGACATTTTTTCATGGTAAGCCCCCCAAAAAAGCAAGCGCAAACAAATTTCTGGTTTACGCTTGCTTCCTATAGTCCTTAGTTATGTGATTTTAGCCCATAGGCATGTTGGTTTTAGTGAATTATCGTTGTTGTTATTTATCTTTTTCTGCAATATACTGCTTGATTTTCTCAATCAGTTGGCGAGTTGGCTCAATATAGGGACTCAACTTTTCTTCTGTAGCTTCATAGAAACAGTTGTAGTCGGCATTATCTCGCATAATTACCAAATCAGAGAACAAAGTTCCATCAGCTTTGGTGAAAATGCCAGTCCGTACAAAGTGCTCTCCAAAGAGTGCCATCAGCCCCCGATGACTCTTTACACTGAATCCTTCATGAATAAGCAAAGCGGAAATGGCGTGAAATACGGCATAATAAATCCTGTTAGCAGCAGATTCAAATGCCTTCTCACGCACACAAAGTTCCATTGTCTCAAATGTCTTCTGTGCCTTCTCCAATTCCAGATTAACGATAATCTGTCGTTCCTCGTTAGTTAGACTCATACAAAATCTTTTTATCTTCCTCTACATTATAATAAAACATGGCATGAGGGCCATTATACCATTCATTCTTCGTGTAGGCATGAGGACGTATATCCTCTCCCATATCCCATCCTCTCTCTACAAAGGGATACGAATACTTAGCGAAGTCTTCGAATTCCATCTTTGGTTTGTCTAGTAACAGGAGCAAATCCCAATCGCTACCTTCGTGGTAATCGCCACGGGCACGGGAGCCATAGAGGTAGAGAGTGCTACCCTTGGGCAGAACCTTCTTCGCCACTTGTTTGATGTGATTGATGACTTGTGAATGTTCCATATTCTTTTCGTTTACAATCGCAAAGTAAGCAATTTAATGTGAAACATCCAAACTTTTCTTCAAAAATGTGCATCCGAATGACTAAAAACAATCTTCACATCTTCTGTGTGCGCACACAATATGAAGTCGAGTCAACAAAAAGTTTAACCATAACGTTAACCTTAACCATAAGATAAGACCCTAACCTTAACGTATTAAAAACCCCTCATGTAGGGATTGTACAGCTTCTCTCGTCCAATGGTGGTGGAAGGACCATGTCCGCAGAGAACCTTGGTCTCGTTGGGCAGGGCTGAGAGTTTGAGGAGGCTCTGCATGATGTCTGTATAACTGCCACCTTCCAAGTCTGTGCGTCCACAACTGCCACAGAAGAGGGTGTCGCCAGAGAAGAGCACATGATCCTTCTCGGAGTAGAAGCAGATGCTGCCACGGGAATGGCCTGGGGTGGTAATGACCTTCAGCGTGGTGTTGCCAAAATGCACCTCGCTACCATCCAGGAGGGAAGTGCCGAGGGGAGGAATGGGAGGGTGGGGAATGCCAATACCTACCACAGAGAGGATGTGCTCATCCATATTCTCGTAGATGTGCAGGTCTTCGTAATTGGCTTCTGGACGCAAGCCCAAGTCTTTGTAGATGTATGAGTTACCCCACACATGATCGAAGTGCAAATGTGTGTTGAGCAAATGCTTCACTTGCAGTTCTTCTGTGGCGATGTATTTCTTGATGTCAGACCATTCATATTCGTCTGAGCAGCCAGCATCGATGATGACAGCTTCCTTTGTTTCGTCACTCACCACATAGCAATTCACGCTTAATGCGTTGACCACAAAAGTCTTGATTTCCATATCAACTCTAATCCCTAAACTATAAACCCTAAACTCTCAACTCTAAACCTTAAACTTTACACTTTACACTTTACACTTTACAAATCACGTGTACCACTTTTTTCGTCTGAAAGTATTCTTCCTCGAAGAAGTCGCTCAGTTCCCAGACGGTACAGATGTTCTTCATCGAGGCTATCTCACCCGCCAATTCTCCACCTTTCAGGGCAATGATGCCGTTGGGCACTGCATTGTGTTGCTCCTTCTTGATGTTCTTTCGTGCCACTTTCATCAGATCCACCATCGGCATCACAGCACGGGTCACCACAAAGTCATATTTCTCTTTGATTTCCTCTGCTCTCGCATGGCTGAACTTCACGTTTTTCAGTCCGATAGCTGTTGCCACTTCATTCGCTACTTTAACTTTCTTTCCGATGCTGTCAACGAGGTGAAACTGTGTGTTGGGGAAGAGAATTGCCAACGGAATGCCAGGGAATCCTCCCCCTGTGCCGAGATCCATCACCGTGGTTCCGTCTTTGAAATTCACCACCTTGGCGATGCCTAATGAGTGCAGCACATGATGCTCGTAGAGGTTTTGAATGTCCTTTCTGGAAATCACATTGATTTTTGCATTCCAGTCATTATAAAGAGCCTCAAGCTGAGCGAACTGCTCAGCCTGAAGCTCTGTGAGATGGGGGAAATACTTACTTATGATCATAGAATTGAAGAGTTGAAGAATTGAAGAATTGAAGTTTTCTGTCATCGAGTAGATCTACTATTTCAATCTTTCAATTCTTCAATTTTTCAATTTTTATTTTACTGGTGTTGTTCTCTCAGCAGGTCATTCACCGTCTTTACAGGATTGAACGTGCCGAGTGGTACTTCCACGAAGATGGTGTTCCAGTCGCTCATGGCACCATTCCAAAGACCTGGCAGTTCGAGTGCCTTGAGTTCCTTGCCGTCCTTACTCTTGTTGGAGATGAAGCCTGTCTGATGATCCACATATTTCGTGAGGTCGAACTTCTTGCCTTTGTAGTCTTTCACGGCACACACGAGATCCACTGGGTTGAAGTGGGTGCCGTTCTGGAACATCTGCAAGTATTCAGCGTTCTTCGTGTCAATCTGGCTGCTCTCAAGGATTTGCAGGCTGATGGTGCCGTCTTGGTTGTAAGCAAGGAAAGGACCGCCACCTGGTTCACCGACATTTTTCACCATACCGCACACGCGCATGGGTCGGTTCAGTTTCTTCTTCAGGTAAATGGCGAGTTCTGCATCTTCCAACTCCTTCAACTCTGGATTGCGACAGGAGAGATCTTTTTGCAAGAAGCGGATGATTTCCTCTAACTGTGCATGAGTATATTTGCCGCTGTCGAGCAGTTCGAGATAGTTGAATGCCTTCTTTTGCTTCGTCACCAACACACCTGCAATGAGTTTCTTATACTCTACGGTCTCAGCCTTCAGACGGTCTGGCACCACATTATCTATATTCTTGATGAAGATGATGTCGGCATCGAGGTCGTTCAGGTTCTCAATCAGGGCACCATGACCACCTGGACGGAAGAGAATCTTACCGTCTTTCCCTCTGAAAGGTGTGTTGTCAGGGTTGGCAGCTACTGTATCTGTGCTTGCTTTCTGCTCTGAAAAACTGATGGAATACTTCACACCAAACTTCTCTTCGTACTTTGGAGCCACCTTTGCCACTAAAGCCTCGAACAATGGACGATGTTCTGGGCTTACGGTGAAGTGTACGCTCACCTGGCCATCCTTGCCACCAGCATAAAGTGCGCCTACCACCAGATGCTCTTCCACAGGAGTGCGAGCACCATCTTCATATTTGTGGAACTTCAGCAGTCCTTTGGGCAATTTTCCGTAGGAAAGTCCTTCTTCGCCTAACAATGTGGCAATGGCTGTCTTCACGCTGTTGTCACCACCATTCTTGGCGATGGCTGCTTTCAGATCATCGATGAAAGCAAACTTGGCGAGGTTGGCCTCAAACTTCTGGATGAACTCTGTCTTCTCATTGTTGTCGAGAAACTCGAACAGGTTCTTGAACATACGGCTGGCGGCACCCGATGCGGGCACGAACTTCAGCACCTTGCCTGTGCTGTCGAGATAGGCGTCCCAAGCAGCGAGATAGTCCTTCTTCTCTGCCTCCGATGGGATGGTGATGCCATTGCCTGGTGAAGCGGCTCCTGCCAACTTCAGCCAAGGGAAACCTGTTTTGAAACATTCCAACTGGGCATTCAGTTTCTCTTCAGTGATGCCTTTCTTCGCGAGAAAATCTTTGTCTTCTTGTGTAAGCATGGTTTAATGTGATTTTGTTAGTTCTGTATATGTTCTGTAAAATTTTCGCCAAAGATACACACAAAAAATGAATCCGCAAACTTTTTCCTTGTCTTTCCTGCTCTTTTGAATGGTCTTTCGTTTTTTTTGTTGTGCTTTTGTCCTATAAGTCGTGATTTTTGTGTAGCTTTGCACCATCAAACACGTAAAACCCCTCATTGGGGAGAGAAGCGACATGGAAGAAATTGCAACATTGAAAGAAATAGCCACTTTTTCAGAGAAGGAGAAGACGGAACTGGTGCTGGCAGTGAAGAAGCTGCAGTCGCTGGTGGCTGATGTGCTGGATTCGGACGATTTCCGAAAAATCAAGGAGATTCTTTTGCGGGCTGTGGAAACTGAACAGCTCCATCGTGACAAGTTTGGATTGAACCCCATTTTGTTCGACCTGCAGACGGCGGTCATTACGGCTGAGGAGATAGGATTGAACCGTGCCTCCATCGTGAGTATCCTGCTTCACGACTGTGTGTCGTTGGGGGTAATAGATGAGGCGTATGTGAAGCGGGAGTTTGGCGAGGATGCGGCTCATATCATCCACGGGTTGTTGCGTGTGAATGAGCTTTATGCTAAAAGCCCATCCATTGAGACAGAGAATTTCCGCGACTTGCTGCTGTCGTTTGCAGAGGATATGCGAGTCATCTTCATCATCATTGCCGACCGTGTGAACTTGATGCGTCAGATTAAGGATAGGGGAGAGATTGAAGAACGTACCCGTGTGGCGACAGAGGCGTCAAGGCTTTATGCACCTTTGGCACATAAGTTGGGCTTGTACCTGATTAAGCGTGAGTTGGAAGACCTCTCGCTGAAGTATCTGGAGCCTGATGTCTTCTATATGATTAAGGAGAAACTGAGTGCCACTCGTGCGGCTCGTGACCTCTACATTGCCAACTTCATCGGACCTATTGAGGAGAAGCTGAAAGCAACAGGGTTGAAGTTCCACATAAAGGGACGCACCAAGTCCATCCATTCCATCTGGCAGAAGATGAAGAAGCAGAAGTGCAAGTTTGAGGGAATCTATGACCTCTTCGCCATCCGTGTCATTCTTGACTCTGCTCCTGACCGTGAGAAGCAGGACTGCTGGCAGGTGTTCAGCATCGTCACCGATATGTATCGTCCCAATCCGAAGCGTTTGCGTGATTGGCTCTCTGTTCCCAAGTCCAATGGTTATGAGTCCTTGCACATCACAGTGATGGGACCAGAAGGAAAGTGGGTGGAGATTCAGATTCGTACAGAGCGAATGGACGAGATTGCCGAACGTGGTTTGGCGGCTCACTGGCGATACAAAGGTGTGAAAGACAGTGGCAGCAAACTGGAGGATTGGCTGAAGGACATCCGTTCGGCTTTGGAGACACACACAGAAAGCGATGAGCAGTTGGTGGATCGTTTCAAGGTGGATCTTTACAGCGATGAGGTATTTGTGTTCACTCCCAAGGGGGATCTTTTCAAACTGCCCAAGGGAGCGACTGTGCTTGACTTCGCCTTTCATATCCACACGACTGTGGGATGCCGATGCACAGGTGGCAAGGTGAACGGAAAGAACGTCCACATTGGCACCAAATTGCAGAGTGGAGACCAGGTCGAGATCATCACTTCGCCCAAGCAGATGCCGAAGCGTGACTGGCTCAACATTGCCATCACACCAAAAGCACGTGCTAAGATACGTCAGTCGCTCACTGAACAGGAAATGCAGGTGTCAACCTTCGCCAAGGAAGCGCTCGAACGTAAGTTCAAGAATAAGAAGATTGAGCCAGAAGAATCGACCATGATGCGCCTCATCAAGAAGATGGGTTACAAGCATGTCACAGAGTTCTACAAGGCGATTGCGGAGGATGTGTTGGATGTGAACACGGTCATCGAGCATTATCTGGAGTTGCAGGAACGTGACGCCAATCCCAATGCCTTCTCTACTGAACAGCGAAGTGCCGACAGCTATGTGGCCAATGTGCAAGATGACCATGCGCAGGGACTTGCTGATGTGCTGGTGCTTGACAACAACCTGAAAGGTGTGGATTATAGTTTGGCAAAATGCTGTAATCCTATCTATGGCGACGAGGTGTTTGGTTTCGTCACCATCAATCGAGGCATCAAGGTGCATCGTCAGGATTGCCCCAACGCACAATTGCTGAAAGAGCGGATGGGCTATCGTGTGCTCAGGGCACGATGGGCAGGCAAGGGAACGAAGCAATATCCTGTCACTCTTCGTGTTGTTGGACACGATGACATCGGCATTGTCAACAATATCACCTCTCTTATCAATAAGGAGAAAAATGTGATGTTGCGAGGTATCAGCATCCAGTCTTCTGAAGATGGACTCTTTGCTGGCACGATCACTGTGATGATTGATGACCAGAATCAGCTCACACAACTTATTAAGAAGATAGCCACCGTGAAGGGCGTGAAGAACGTGGCAAGGTAAGGAGGAAACAGCATGAAAGTGTCCTTGATATTGGTCGGTAAGACCGTCAATAAGCATTTCGTTGAATTGATAGATGATTATGCCGCACGGGTGAAGCACTATGTGGGTTTCGATATCGTCACCATTCCTGAACTGAAGAACACCAAGAGCCTCTCTGCAGAACAGCAGAAACAGCAGGAAGGTGAGCTCATCCTGAAACAACTTCAGGCTGGTGACCATGTTGTGCTGCTTGACGAGCATGGCAAGGAGCTCCGTAGTGTGGAGTTCTCTAAATACATGGAGCAGCGGATGCAGACAGTCAGCAAACGGCTCGTCTTTGTCATCGGTGGCCCTTACGGCTTTTCTCCTGATGTCTATGCCAAGGCCAACGAAAAGCTCTCCTTGTCCAAGATGACTTTCTCTCATCAGATGGTGCGCCTCATATTCGTGGAACAACTTTATCGTGCCATGACCATCATGCGAGGCGAACCCTATCATCACGAATGATTCAAAAAGCGAAGAATACCCTCTAAAATTACATAGAGTGAAAAAAAGGTAACATATTTGGAAATGAATTTGAGGAATTTTCCTTACCTTTGCAAAGAAATCTCAAAAACCTATATACAATGAATTTATTAGCTAAATTATCGAGTGTGTTGGGAGTCATGATGCTCCCTATGATGGTAGGGGCTCAGAACCCCTTTGTACAAACCTGGTGTACCAGTGACCCTGCCCCTATGGTGCATGGCGATAGGATTTATGTCTATACTGGTCATGACGAAGACAATGCGGACTTTTTCTGGATGCAGGAGTGGCGTGTGTACAGTTCTGCAGACATGGTGAACTGGACGGATCATGGAAGCCCTCTGGCTTTGGAGAGTTTCAGTTGGGCAGATGACCGTGCTTGGGCAAGCCAATGCATCGAGCGTAACGGAAAGTTCTATTGGTATATCTGTGCCCACTCACGCCTGTCTGGTGGTATGGCGATTGGTGTGGCTGTGGCCGATTCTCCAACAGGTCCTTTCCGTGATGCCATCGGTAAGCCTCTGTATGAGAATGGCAGTTGGGATCACATCGATCCAACGGTGATGATTGATGATGACGGTCAGGCTTGGCTCTATTGGGGAAATCCTCGTGTGTATTGCGTGAAACTGAACGAGGATATGGTTAGCCTTGCTGGTGAAGTGTTCAACTTGGAGATGACCGAAGAAGGTTTTGGTGCTCCTGATATGACCAAGAGAGATCGCACGAAGAAGTATAAGGACGTTTATACGGAAGGACCTTGGATTATGAAGAAGCCTCAGATGGCGAATGCTGATGCCAAGAAGGGGAAAGTAACCAAGGGTTATTACCTTCTTTATGCAGCAGGTGGTGTGCCAGAGCATCTCGCTTATTCAGAGTCTCCAACGCCTACAGGTCCTTGGACTTACAAAGGAACCATCATGCCAGAGGGTGGTACTGGTTCTTTTACTAACCATTGTGGATACGAGCGCTTCAAAGGTCACGACTACTTCTTCTATCATACAGGCAAACTGCCAGGTGGTGGCGGCTTCGGTCGTAGCGTGGCTGTGGAAGAGTTCAAGTTCAATGCTGATGGCACATTCCCAACCATCCTGCCCACAGACAAGGGTGTTGAACCTATTGCCACATTGAATCCTTACGAGCGTGTGGAGGCAGAAACAATGGCTTTCTCTCGTGGTGTGAAGAGCCAATGGAATGACGAAACGGGTGTGTATATTTCCGCTGCTCATGCTGGAGACCCCAAACATCTTCTTGACAAAGCGCATGGTGATGACTACATCAAGGTGCAGGCTGTGAACTTCGGAAAGAAAGTACCTCGCACCTTCACGGCTTGTGTGGCAAGTGCCCTCAGAGGTGGTGCCATCGAAGTACGTATTGATAGTCTGAACGGTAAGACCATCGCACGTCTTGAAGTGCCTCATACAGGTGGTTGGGAGAAATGGCAGGAGGAAGTGGTTGATCTCCGTACTCCAGTGGAAGGTGTTCATGACCTCTACTTCGTGTTCTGTGGCCGCAGTGGCGTGCAGGTTTGTAACTTCGACTGGTGGCAGTTCCGTGGCATTGAGGAGTGCAACATGCCGCTCTTCACGACGAAATATACGGCAGACCCATCACCCATCGTAGTGGGCGACACACTGTTCCTTTTCACTTCTCACGACTCTCATCCTGAAGACATCCATGATGAGAAGGAAAAGAATTCGGCTGGTTTCTTCATGTATGACTGGTTGCTTTGGTCCACTACCGATATGGTGAACTGGACAGATCATGGTGCTGTGGCATCGCTTCGTGATTTCGAATGGCGCAGTCGTGAGAACGGTGCATGGGCTATCCAAACAGTGGAGCGTAATGGCAAGTTCTACCTCTATGCGCCTCTGCATGGTCATGGTATTGGTGTGTTGGTGGCAGACTCTCCATACGGTCCTTTCAAAGATCCACTTGGTGAACCTCTCGTATGGCAGAAGGAGCATTGGGACGACATCGATCCCTCTGTGTTTATCGATGATGACGGACAGGCTTGGATGTTTTGGGGCAATCCTCATGCCTATTGTGTTAAACTCAATGAGGACATGATTTCCACAAAAGGCGACATCTACGTGCTCAATCAGAAGGACGGTATGATGCGTCCTGTGAAGGAAGAGGGTAGCAAGATTAACCTTCGCGTGTCTTGGCAGGAGAAATCCAACTGGGCGATTCAGCACTACCAAGAAGGACCTTGGTTCTACAAGCGCAATGGACATTATTATATGGCATACGCATCCACTTGCTGTCCTGAGGCTTTGGGCTATGCGATGAGCGACCATCCTCTGGGTCCTTGGAAAGAAATGGGTTACATCATGCGTCCAACTGAACGCGACCGTGGCAACCATCCTGGCATCACCGATTACAAGGGCAAGAGTTATGTGTTCGGTCAGAACTACGACATTATGCACATTGATACTTGGGAGCATCACGAGCGTCGTTCTGTAAGTGGCCAGGAAATCACTTACAATGCTGATGGTACGATTCAAGAGATTCCTTACTGGCTTGACCAAGACCCCATCAAGCAGATTGAGAACCTCAATCCATACAAGCGTGTGGAGGCTGAGACAATGGCTTGGGGTAAAGGTTTGAAGAGTCAGAAGTTTGGCATCAAGAACACGGGCATCGTGAAGGATATGCCTTATTCACCAGGACGTGTGGGTGTGTATATCACAGACATCGATGAGGGTGAGTACATCCGAGTGCGTGGTGTGGACTTTGGCAGTGCTGGTGCCAAGAAGTTCTTGGCCAGTGTTGCTTCAGCTAAAGGTAGTGGTGAGATTGTATTGCGCATTGATGGCATCGAAGGACAGGAAATAGGTCGTGTGGCAGTGAAGTCCACAGGCGCTGACGAGAAGTTCAGTACCGTCAATGGCAAGGTGGATGTGAAGGGTGTTCACGATCTCTATCTGCAATTTGTGAAACTGAACGGCACCTTCAACTTCGATTGGTGGCAGTTCCAGCATTAAACCCAACATGGGCTTGGGTAGTCAAATGAAAAACTCATTTAACTACTTAATACAACAACAAACAATGAAAAAGACCATTTTACTGTGTCTGTGGCTCTGTGTGATGTCATGCATGCAGGCGCAAACGTACAAGCCTTGGGACAAGGGCGCTTTCGAGACCAAGAAATACCGCAATCTCTTTGTGGAGATGGGCTATTCACCCCAGCAAGTGGAAGCCAAACTGCAAGAGGTGTTCAGCGATGTGTTCTATGGTCCCAACAAGGTGTATTTCGAGGTGGGTGACTCGATGGGATATGTGTCGGACATCAAGAACCACGATGCACGCACCGAAGGTATGTCCTACGGAATGATGCTTGCTGTGCAGTTCGACAAGAAGGATATCTTCGACCGCCTGTGGCGTTGGACCAAGAAATACATGCAGCATCAAAGTGGAGACCGGGAGGGTTACTTTGCATGGAGTTGCAGGACGGATGGTACGCAGAACTCAGCTGGTGCAGCCTCAGATGGTGAACTCTATTTCATCACAGCACTCATCTTTGCTTCCAACCGTTGGGGCAACGATACGGGCATCAACTACAAGGCTGAAGCACAGCGCATTCTCAATTGCATTCAGCCTAAGGAGTATGAAGCTCGTCCCATGCAGGGTTTTGGAGGCTTTGGTGGCTTTGGCGGTGGACAGGGTCAGCAGGACAATGCTGCTCCTCAGAAACAGCTGATGTATCTTATCGATCCTGAAACCAAGCTCATCACCTTCACACCTGATGGTTTTGGACAGCGTTTCACAGACCCTTCTTATCATGTTCCTGCCTTCTATGAGGTGTGGGCAAAGTGGGGCGATGATGGTCGTTCTGACTACTGGATGGAATGTGCAGCCAAGTCGCGTGCATTCATGCACAAGTGTGTCAACGAGACAACGGGTTTGAATGGTGACCAGTGTCAGTATGATGGTAGTGAGATGCAGGGATTCGGCTTCCCCAGACGGCAAGGTCAACAACAAAATGCAGCTCCTCGTCGCAATGGCAATAATAATTTCCGTTACGACTCCTGGCGTGTGCCCATGAACATGACGCTTGATTATGAATGGAGTTGTGCCGATCGTGAGTGGCAACAGCAGTATGGTGAGAAGATTCAGAACTTCTTCTATTCGCAGGGCGTGAATGATTTCATGGACCAGTATCGTCCCGATGGTTCGCTGCCTGAGGAGAGTGAGATTCTTGGTGCAGGTGGCTTCCGCAAGTTGCGTCATTCCATTGGTTTGGTCGCTACCACTGCTGCCGCATCCATGATGTGTAGCCATGCGAAGAGCAAGGAGTTTGTGGATGCCTTGTGGAATGCCAAGCACGAACCCTTCGAGGATGGCTATTTCGATGCATACTACGATGGTATTCTCCGTTTGTTTGCTTTTATGCATTTGAGTGGTCATTATCAAGTGATATTCCCTAACAAGTAATAATAATATATAATGTATAAGAGATTTTTGTCTATATGCATAGGCATTGCCTGTTTGGGTAGTGTGTGTGCGCAGAAGGTGGTGTCGCCCAATGGCAAGCTCTCTGTGGAGAAGCAGGGTGATGCGTATGAAGTGAAGTTTGGTGACAAGAAGGTGGTGAATATCTCGGCAGTAGGTGTGACAACCTCTGGCAAAGAGAATCCGACCTTCCAGCAGATGTTGAAGCCGAAGAAGGTGAAGGCCGATTATCAGATGCTGTCGGGCAAACGCCTGCATTGCACCAATCGTGGCAACGAGGCTGTGTTTCAGTATCAGTATGCTGATGGCAGCCCCTTGCGTTTGGTGATGCGCGTTTATGACGATGGCATCGCTTTCCGTTATGAGTTGTCTGGTTTGCAAGATGAGAAACTGAAGGATGAACAAACCACCTTCATTATTCCAGAAGGCACCAAGCGTTGGATACAGCAATGGAGTGATGGTTACGAGGGCTTTTTCCCACTGACGACCACAGGAAGTGTGAAAGCTACAGGTGGCTTTGGTGGTTCGCAAGTTTTGGAAAAATACAATACCCATTGGGGCTATCCAGCGCTGATTCAACCTGCAGACGATGTGTATGCCTTGATTTCAGAAGCCAACATCGAAAGGAGACAGAGCGCCTCGTCTTTGAAGAACGAAGGTGATGCATCTGCCTATAAAGTATGTCCTGATGTGAATGAGGTGGCGCTGACTGGTGATTGGCACACTCCTTGGCGTGTGGTCATCATCGGTTCTTTGGCAGACGTGGTGGAATCTACCCTCATCACCGATGTGTCTGAGCCCAGTAAAATTGAGGTTACCAACTGGATTAAGCCAGGTGTTGTATCATGGGTATATTGGGCATACAATCATGGCTCCAACGACCTCAAGATCATCAGTAAGTATGTGGATATGGCGCAGAAAATGAAGCTACCGTACGTGCTGATTGATGCGGAGTGGGACGAGTTCAAGAATGGTGCCACAGTGGAGGATGCTATCACGTATGCTAAACTCTTAGGTGTGAAACCGCTGATTTGGTACAACTCTTCTGTTGGATGGGTTGATGGTGCCCCTGGCCCTAAATTCCGTCTGAACAAGCCTGAAGATCGTGAGAAAGAATTTCATTGGTGTGACAGTGTTGGCATTAAAGGCGTAAAGATTGACTTTTTCTCAGGTGATAATCAGATGAATATGGATTACTGCATCGACTTGCTTGAGTCGGCTGCCAAGCATCATCTGTTGGTGAATTTCCATGGTGCCACCATCCCACGTGGTTGGCAGCGCACTTATCCTAATCTGCTCTCGACGGAGGGTGTGTATGGGGCTGAATGGTATAACAATGTGCCGACTTTCACCAATAAGGCTGCGGCTCACAATGCCACCTTACCTTTCACTCGCAATGTGATTGGCCCGATGGATTACACACCTTGTGCCTTCTCTGATTCGCAGCATCCACACATCACGACACATGCGCATGAATTGGCATTGACCGTGCTCTTCGAGTCGGGTTTGCAGCATCTGGCCGATCGTCCAGAGAGTTTCTTGGCACAGCCGAACCGTGTGCAGAAGTTCCTTTCTGACCTTCCCACCGTATGGGATGACACGAAGTTCTTGGGAGGCTATCCTGGTGAATATGTGGTGATGGCTCGTCGTAAGGGCTTGTTATGGTATGTTGCCATGATCAACGGCTCTGATGCAGACCGCACTATCTCTCTTGATTGGTCGCCCCTCAAACTCAAACGTGCCAAAGCCAAGGTGTTTGCCGATAGTGGCAATCCGACCATGCCTTGGGATTTGTCAGAGATAGAAAGTCTGCCTTCTCAAATTGACCTCAAACCAAGAGGTGGTTGTGTGATGATAATAGATACGAATATGTACCCAACCTCTACTGTCGTTGTCCGTGGTGGCGGTGGCGGCGGCGGTGGCCGAAGATAATTGAACACGATGAAAAAACACTGCTTATTGTTGTTGGCGTTGATGTCTGTATTGACGCTCTGCGCTGAAACCCTTCCGTTTGGAGAAGGTACGTTGAAAATATCTGCTCTCACCCCAAATGCTTTCCGTGTGCAGTACATCGAGGGAGCGATGGCAGAAATGCCTGAATGGATTTATGTGACCGATGCTTCCTTGCCCTTGAAGAAAAAGGTGCAAGGACAGCTGACTACGCTGACCTCTTCAGCTGGTGCAATGATTTGTGTGGATGCCGAACATCAGAAGGTGATGGTGAAGGACAAGGGCGGGAAGGTAATCTTCCAAGCCACGAAGCATCAACTCAAAGCGGCTACCGTAGCTGGTGAAGCAACGCATGAAGCCACGCTGACGATGGATTCCCCTGCCGATGAGAGCCTCTTTGGTTTGGGACAGTTTCAAGATGGCTTTGTCAATATCAGAGGTGTGTCGCGTCGGCTCACTCAGGTGAACACGCAAATTTCTGTGCCCATGTTCATCTCTAATAAGGGCTATGGACTCTTGTGGAACAACTATGGTTTGGTCGATTTCAACCCCTCCGACCAATCTGTTTCCTTGACGAAAGAGTCGGGAGAGGGCGTAGAAGAAGTTGTGAATGTTACGACCACTACAGGTGGCAGAAGGGAAGTGCGTGTACGCAATCTTTTCAAGGCGCAATTCTCTTTGTCACAAAAGGGTACTTATTCCTTGTTGCTCGATGTAGGACAGACGATGGCACGTCGCCACAATCTCTGCATTGATGGCAAACTGTTGGTTGACCATCGCAATCTTTGGTTGCCACCTACCACTTCCATTCTTTGTGAATTGGAAGCAGGCACACATACGATTGAGGCTGAATTGGAGCGTGATGATAAGCCTGTGGTGTACTACCAACTGGTGAAGAACCAGACAGTGCTGCGTTCGCCCGTAGCTGAAGCCGTTGACTATACCGTATTCGTCGGTTCTCCTGACGAAATAATCTCTGCTTATCGTCAGACCACAGGCCAAGCACCTATGATGCCGAAGTGGGCATTGGGCTATATCCATTGCCGTGAGCGTTACCATTCTTCTGATGAAATCATTCAGAATGCCAAGCGTTTCCGTGATGAGAAGATTCCACTCGACCTCATCGTGCAGGACTGGCAGTGGTGGGGCAAATATGGTTGGAATGCCATGAAGTTTGACGAAGACCACTATCCTGATCCTCGCAAGTTGATGGATGACCTGCACAACATGGATGTGCGTCTGATGCTTTCCGTGTGGTCGAAGATCGACAAGAATTCGGAGTTGGGCAAAGAGATGCTTCAGCAAGGCTACTATATTCCAGGCACAGATTGGATTGACTTCTTCAACCCTGAGGCCGCCAATGCTTATTGGAAGGCTTTCTCCCAGCGGTTGCTTCCTTTCGATATTGATGCTTGGTGGCAAGATGCAACGGAGCCTGAGAATGATGACTTGAAGGGTAGGAGAGTGTGGGGTGGAAAATACGCTGGCGAACGTTTCCGCAATGTCTATCCCTTGTTGGTCAACAAGACTGTTTTCGAGGGCAATCGTCAAGATGCTCCTCAGCGTCGTGCCATGATTCTCACCCGTTGTGGCTTCCCTGGCATCCAGCGTTATGGTGCTGCCATGTGGACGGGCGATGTGGGCAATGACTTCGAGACTCTCCGCATTCAGATTGCTTCAGGTTTGGGCATGCAGGCGGCAGGTTTGCCTTGGTGGACATACGATGCAGGTGGTTTCTTCCGTCCTGGTGACCAATACACTAATAAAGAATACATCGAGCGCATGCTTCGCTGGATTGAGGCAAGTGTTTATATGCCGCTGATGCGTGTGCATGGCTATATGAGCGAGACGGAGCCTTGGCGATATGGTCAAGAGACACAGGATATTTTTACTGAGTGCATCCGTCAGCGCTATCGTCTGATGCCTTACATCTATTCTCATGCGGCAGAAGTGTCGCTGAAGGGCAGTACCCTGATGCGTCCGCTCATTTTTGACTTTACAGACGACGCTACTGCTCTCCAACAGCAGAACGAGTATATGTTTGGACATTCCTTGCTGATTCATCCTGTCACAGAGGCTGGCGTGAGCACTTGGAAGACATATTTGCCCAAGCACAAAGCTGGATGGTATGACCAGAATGGGCAGCATTATTCAGGTGGAATCTCAGTCGATGCTCCCGTCAACTTAGCAACGATTCCTGTATTTGTCAAGGCTGGCAGCATCCTGCCCATCGGAGCCGATCGTCAGTCAACAGCCGATCAGGTGGATGGTCAGATGACGATTCGTGTCTATCCTGGTGCTGATGCTGAGTTCACGCTCTACGAGGATGAAGGCACGAACTACAATTATGAGCAGGGCAAGTACTCGACGATCCGCATGATTTGGAACGATGCCAAGCGCACGCTCACCTTCGATGCACGCAAAGGGGCTTTCGATGGCATGCTAAAGGAGCGAACCTTCGAGGTTCAACTGCTGAATGGTGGCACAACCACCGTGACCTACTCAGGAAAGAAAGTCACTGTGAAACTCTAAAAACAAATTGCAGCGTTGAAGTTTTTTCAGCGCTGCAATTCTTTTTCTATCTCATCTTTCCATTCTCTTTCTGGACGTTCCACCACTTTCCCTTCCTTTGTCTTCGACGTCTCCGCATGCAGAGTATGGATACCCAATGCAGCTGCGGCTTCGAGGTTGGCAGATGAGTCATCGATAAAGAGGCATTCCTCAGCTTTTGCATCGATTTGGCGCAACACCTCCAAGTAAATATCGTCGTTGGGCTTGGCCATGTGCATCTCCTGCGAGAGGAAAATGTGGTCGAAATACTGATCCACAGGCAGTCGGTCTGCAGCATCCTCTCCTCCAAAACATTTCTTCACAATCTTCTGCCAATGTGCCTCGTTGGTGTTCGAGAGCAAACAGATGGTATATCCTCGCTGCTTCAGTTCCCTCAGCTTGTCAAGCCGATATTGGGGAATGTCGATGCAGCACGTGTTCCAAGCCGCTAAGACCTGCTCCCGTGTCGTGCCCTCATGGCAATATCTTCTCACACCCTCCAAGAACTCTTCTGTCGAGATGTCGCCTGTCTGGTACAGGTGTGTGGCGCCATTTGCTACGATGCCTTCACCTAACACAGCCGCTTTCGTGTTCGACGGGGTTTGCATGCCTTGCTTCTCAAATGCCTCAAGGTCAATGCCCAATGCCTGCATCTGCCGCATGCAATAGATGAGGTCAATGTCAAGCAACACGCCCCCCAGGTCAAATATGATGGTTGATATCATAGATCTATTTACTTCTCCCTCTAAACTTTAATCTCTAAACCCTAAACTCTAAACTCTTAACTTTTGATATGCACATCCATCTGAGGATAAGGAATATCAATGCCGGCATGTCCAAGCTCACGATAGACCTTTTCTGTGGTTTCAAACTTCACAGCCCAATAGTCGGCAGCTTTAGCCCAGATGCGCATTTGGAAAGTGATGCCGCTTGTGCCCATCGTGGTCATAGGGATGTAGGGAGCGAAAACGCCACTGCGCATGATGCGTTCATCAGCGTCGATGATGCCCATGAGCACTTTGCGCACCTCGTCGGGGTCAGCACCATAAGCCACATCCACATCAATGTCCACACGTCTGGTCGGGGCTTTGGTCGAATTCTTCAGACTTCCCGTGGCAAGAGGCCCGTTGGGAATGATGATGGTCTGATTGTCAGGCGTGCCCAAGATGGTGCTGAAAATCTGAATCTCCCTCACCGTGCCTGCAAAGCCCTGCGCCTCGATGAAGTCGCCCACCTTGTAGGGCTTCAGCATCAGGATGAGCACACCACCAGCAAAGTTCTGTAGCGTGCCGCTCAATGCCATACCTACGGCGAGACCAGCCGAAGCGAACACCGCGAGGAACGAACTGGTGTCGATGCCCAAGATGCCGATGATGATGATTCCGAGGAACACATTCAGCGAGATAGACACAAGACTGTTCAGGAAGGTGGTCAACGAAGCCTCCACCTTTCTTTGCTGCGTGATTTTCCGCAGCGCCTTCATGGTATATGTAATGATGAATCGTCCGATGAAGAAGACGATGATGGCCAGCAGCACGTTCTTGCCAAACTGCACGATATAACCGATGACATCGCTCATGGCAATCTTGCTGAAATCCAAATTGCTCAGTTCCGACACGATGTCGTTCCCAGGCCCAATGCTATTAGTTTCTTCCATGATTTTCTCTTTTTACCTTGAATTTGGCTGCGAAGGTACGAATAAGTGGGCGAAAAACAAAATTAATTTAAATTTTCCGAGCGATACAAACTTATTTAAGAGTTCTCCAAGGCTATATTTCCCGTTTCTTTCTTATTTTTTGCCTGATTCTCTTTGATATAATCTGTGCAATCAGTGGTGAAAAATAGACTCGTGTAATCCGCGTCAACTTTTCAGTTTTCGCTTTTTGAATTTTTCTTTCTATGGATTTTGTGGTGTGGAAGAAAAGTTGTAACTTTGCACACAAATATATATAGTAGAAAGAAAAATGAACGTACTCGAACTTTCAGAACAAGAGATTGGCAGACGCGAAAGTCTGCAACAGCTTCGCGAGATGGGCATCAATCCCTATCCCGCAGCGGAGTATCCTGTAACAGCATGGAGCACCGATATTATTAATGACTTTGTGGATCTGCCTATCATCGGTAAAGATGAGGAGGGCAACGATGTGCGCGAGTCTGCCACAGCGGAGAACAGCCGTGTGGTCAGCATCGCTGGACGTATCATGAGCAAAAGCATCATGGGTAAGGCTGCCTTTGCCAAGTTGCAGGACTCGAAGGGACGCATTCAGGTGTATGTGCAGCGTGATTCGATCTGTCCAGACGAAAATAAGGACTTATATAACATTGTGTTCAAGAAGCTTCTTGACCTGGGGGACTTCATTGGCGTGAAGGGCTATGTGTTCCGTACTAAGACGGGCGAAATCAGCGTTCACGTGATGGAAATGACTGTGTTGGCGAAGAGCTTGAAGCCGCTGCCTGTTGTGAAGACAGATGCGGATGGTAAGGTGTATGATGCTTTCGAGGACCCTGAACTGAGATACCGTCAGCGTTATGTGGATCTGGTGGTGAACAATGGCGTGAAGGACACGTTCCTGAAGCGTGCCACGATTCTGCGGACGATGCGTCAGGTGTTTGACGAGGTTGGATTCACGGAGGTGGAGACGCCTATCCTGCAGCAGATTGCAGGTGGTGCGACGGCTCGTCCTTTCATCACGCACCACAATGCGTTGAACGTGGATCTGTATCTGCGTATCGCCACTGAACTCTATCTGAAGCGCCTGATTGTGGGCGGCTTCGAGGGTGTGTATGAGATTGGCCGCAACTTCCGCAACGAGGGTATGGACAGAAGCCACAACCCTGAGTTCACATGCATGGAATTGTATGTGGCGTATAAGGATTATAACTGGATGATGTCGTTCACGGAGCAGCTGCTGGAGAAGATTTGTGTGGCTGTGAATGGCTCGACTGAGGTGCAGATTGGTGATAACCTGGTGAGTTTCAAGGCTCCTTATCGCCGTTTGCCGATTTTGGATGCTATTAAGGAAAAGACTGGCTTCGACTGCGAAGGCAAGTCGGAGGAAGAAATACGTGCATTCTGTCTGGAGAAGGGCATGGAGGTGGACGAGACGATGGGTAAGGGTAAGCTGATCGATGAACTTTTTGGCGAGTTCTGTGAAGGCTCGTTTATCCAACCGACTTTCATCACGGACTATCCTGTGGAGATGTCGCCACTGACGAAGATGCACCGCTCGAAGCCTGGTCTGACAGAGCGTTTCGAGCTGATGGTGAATGGTAAGGAGCTGGCAAATGCTTACTCTGAGTTGAATGACCCCATTGACCAAGAGGAACGTTTCATCGAGCAGATGAAGCTGGCAGACAAGGGTGACGACGAGGCAATGGTGATTGACCATGACTTCCTCCGTGCACTCCAGTATGGTATGCCTCCTACATCGGGTATCGGTATTGGTATTGACCGTTTGGCTATCCTCATGACTGGTCAGCCAACCATTCAGGAAGTGTTGCTCTTCCCAACCATGAAGCCAGAGAAGAAGGCTCCACGTGATGGTGTGGATAAGTTCGTGGAACTTGGTTTCTCTGAAGACATCGTGCCTGTACTCTACAAGGTGGGCTACAACCTCGTGAGCGACCTTGAGGGCGGCAATGCACAGAAGATACAGCAGCAAATAGGCGAGGTGCTGAAGAAGTACAAGCTGGACATCGTGAAGCCTTCTGTTGACGAACTTTCTAAGATAATTGAAAAATTGAAGAATTGAAAAATTGAAGTTCCATGTGGCTTGTGCACATCGCGTTAGCCCAAACTTCAAATTTTCAATCCTTTAATTAACTACGTTGAGCTAAAGGTTCTTCAATTTTTCAATCTTTCAATCTTTCAATTCTATATATTATGCAGTTTCAATCTTGTGGCAGAGTGGCAGTGATGGGAGGTGGTAGCTGGGCAACGGCTATCGCAAAGATTGTCATGCACCACGAAGAGAAGATTACGTGGTATATGCGTCGTGATGACCGCATTGAGGACTTCAAGCGCTTGCACCACAATCCAGCCTACTTGACGGGCGTTCACTTCGATGTGGACCGAATCACGTTCTCCAGCGACCTGAACGAAGTGGTGAAGAACAACGACACGCTCATCTTCGTGATTCCATCACCCTATATCAAGAGTCACCTGAAGAAGTTGAAGGCGAACATGAGGGAGAAGATGATTGTGACGGCCATCAAAGGTATTGTTCCTGAGGAGAGCGTGACTGTGAGCCGATACTTTGAACGGCAATACAACGTGCCCGAGGAACAGGTGGCATGCATCGGTGGCCCCAGTCATGCAGAGGAAGTGGCGCTCGATCGTCTTTGTTATCTGACTATCGGATGCCGAGACCTGGACAATGCGCAAGTGGTGGCGGATTTGTTTGCCAACAAGTATGTGAAGACCAATGTGTCACCTGACATTGAGGGTATTGAATATTCGTCTGTGTTGAAGAATGTCTATGCCATTGCTGCTGGTATCTGTCATGGCTTGAAGTTGGGTGACAACTTCCAGGCTGTGTTGGTTTCGAACGCCGTGCAGGAGATGAAGCGTTTCTTGACGGCTGTGCAACCTGAAGACCGCCATGTGAGCGACTCTGCCTATCTGGGCGACCTCTTGGTGACGATGTACTCGAACTTCTCCAGAAACCGTGTGTTTGGCACGATGATAGGGCAGGGGTACTCGGTGAAGACGGCGCAATTGGAAATGGAAATGATTGCGGAGGGCTATTACGGCACAAACTGCATGAAGATTCTCAACAAGCGTTATCATGTGAACATGCCCATCCTCGATGCTGTCTATAACATCCTCTACGAGAAGATTTCACCCAGTGTGGAGATCAAGATATTAAGTGATTCATTAAGATAAATAAAACTATAAAACTATGAAAATTGATATTACGAAGGCTGCCTCGTTTGTGAAGGCAGATGCAATTGAGGCATTGAAACCTCAGGTGAAAGCTGCTCAGGAAGCTCTTGAGCAGGGTACTTGTGCTGGCAACGATTTCCTTGGATGGATGCACTTGCCCAGTTCTATCACGCCTGCGTTCATCGACGAACTGAACGCCACTGCCAAGGTGCTGCAGGAGAACTGTGAGGCCGTTGTTGTGGCTGGTATCGGTGGTTCTTACCTCGGTGCCCGTATGGTGATTGATGCGCTGTCCAACAGTTTTGGTTGGTTGCAGCCATCGAAGGCTCCACGCATCCTCTTTGCTGGCAACAATATCGGTGAGGACTATCTCTCTGAACTGATTGGCTACCTGAAGGGTGTGAAGTTTGGTGTCATCAACATCTCTAAATCTGGTACAACCACTGAGACTGCCATCACGTTCCGCCTTCTGAAGAAGATGTGCGAAGATCAGCGTGGTAAGGAAGAGGCAAAGAAGGTGATTGTGGCCATTACGGATGCCAAGAAGGGTGCTGCCCGTACAACGGCTGACAAGGAGGGTTACAAGTCCTTCATCATCCCTGACAATGTGGGTGGCCGTTTCTCTGTGCTCACACCAGTGGGTTTGCTGCCTATCGCTGTGGCAGGTTTTGATATAAAAGCTCTCGTCAAGGGTGCGCAGGATATGGAGAAGCAGTGTGACCTCAATGTGGCATGCGAAGAGAATCCTGCTGCAGTTTATGCTGCTGTCCGTAATGCCCTCTATCAGAATGGCAAGAAGATTGAAATCATGGCGAACTATCAGCCAAAACTCCATAATCTTGGTGAATGGTGGAAGCAGCTCTATGGTGAGAGTGAGGGTAAGGACGGCAAGGGCATCTTCCCTGCATCGGTTGACCTCACTACTGACCTACACTCAATGGGTCAGTGGATTCAGGATGGCGAACGTACCATCTTCGAGACTGTCATCTCAGTGGAGAAGCCAAACACCAGTCTTGCTGTGCCTTCTGACGAAGAGAACCTTGATGGTCTGAACTTCCTCGCTGGCAAGCGTATTGACGAAGTGAACAAGATGGCTGAACTCGGCACTCAGTTGGCTCATGTGGACGGTGGTGTTCCTAACATCAAGATTAGCATCGAGAAACTGGACGAATACAACATCGGCCAACTCATCTACTTCTTCGAGAAGGGTTGTGGCATCTCTGGTCTTATCCTTGGTGTCAACCCATTCAACCAGCCAGGTGTGGAGGCTTACAAGAAGAATATGTTCGCACTGCTTAACAAGCCTGGTTATGAGGCAGAAAGCAAGGCGATTCAAGAACGTCTGAAGTAATACACATTATTTATATATAAGGACATGAAATACGATTTGGTTGCACCTGGTGTGAAATACATCGGTGTAGATGACCTTGAGATAGACCTCTTCGAAGGACAGTACGATGTGCCATTAGGCATGTCGTACAATTCCTATCTGATTGAGGATGAGAAAATAGCCATTATGGATTCGGTGGATGCCACCAAGACCGAAGAGTGGGAGAAAAACCTTGAAGCGGCTTTGAATGGTAAGACTCCTGACTATCTGATCGTGCAGCACCTTGAACCCGATCATGGTGGCAGTGTGCAGTACATCATGGAGAAGTACCCCAACATGACAGCTATCTGCTCTCAGAAGGCTGTTGCGATGTTTAAGCGCTTCTTCAATGCGGATTTCAGCGCACGTATTCAAGTGGTGAAGGAAGGTGAGACGCTCTCTTTGGGTGAGCACACTTTGCAGTTCTTCATGGCGCCGATGGTGCATTGGCCAGAAGTGATGGTCACTTACGATCAGAAGGCAAAGATTCTCTTTGCGGCCGATGCTTTCGGCAAGTTTGGTGCTCTCTGCAAGGAGGAAGAAGATGACGAAGGATGGGCATGTGAAGCTCGCCGCTACTACTTCAACATCGTTGGCAAGTATGGTGCGATGGTGCAGAACCTCTTGAAGAAGGCTGCCACGCTTGACATTCAGCAGATTTGTCCGTTGCATGGTCCAATCCTCTCAGAAGATCTCAGCTACTACATTGGACTCTACGATACATGGAGCAAGTATGAACCTGAGAATGAGGGCATCTTCATCGCATATTGTTCTCTGCATGGAAATACGGCTCAAGCAGCCTTGAAACTGGCAGACATCATTCGTGAGAAGAGCGATGTGAAGGTCTCTACTTCCGACATTGCCCGTGATGACCTGCATGAGGCTGTGGAGGATGCTTTCCGTTACGACCGTCTGGTGCTTTGTGCGCCTACTTATGATGGTGGCATCATGCCCATCATGGAGGACTTCATCAACCATCTCCGCATCAAGACTTACCAGAACCGCAAGGTGGCTTTTGTCGAGAATGGCACTTGGGCACCTGCTTCAGGCAAGAAGATGCGTGAACAGATGGAGGCGATGAAGAATATTACCATCATCGAACCGATTGTAACAGTGGAATCCACTGTGAAGGCAAAGACCATCGAAGACCTGAAGGTGCTGGCAGATGCGCTGATAGGGTAGTGATAAAATAAAATGCATCAGAAACCTCACGGCCTCTGATGCACGAATGCTATGAAAAAACGAATGTCTAAATGATGAGCGGAAAACGAGACTCGAACTCGCGACCCCAACCTTGGCAAGGTTGTGCTCTACCAACTGAGCTATTTCCGCACACGTGATTCTAATTTTCGCAAACAAGAATCACCAAAAATCCCTTAATTTATTATGAACCATTATTATTATGAACCATTTGAGCGGAAAACGAGACTCGAACTCGCGACCCCAACCTTGGCAAGGTTGTGCTCTACCAACTGAGCTATTTCCGCAGGGATTTTCAGTATGTCAATCTTGTTAGAAAATTCTCACCTGAATCTTCTGTGTTCTTTTGAGTGAAGAGGAGGAGACTCGAACTCCCACGGGCTGAGCCCACTACCCCCTCAAAGTAGCGCGTCTACCATTCCGCCACCT
>JAFZVN010000025.1 GCA_017617805.1 Bacteroidaceae bacterium
CTGGCCGACGAGATGGGAATCGTCATGGGCACCTCGCACCACGAGCCGATGATGCGCTCGCATCGAGAATACCTAAAGCGTAAGGACGAGGTAGGTCCTTGGGACTACGCTACGAATAAGGAACGCGTAGATCAGTTCTTCCGTGAGGGTATGGAGCGCAACAAGGCGTACGATAACCTCGTGACTATCGGCATGCGTGGCGATGGCGACGTAGCGATGGGGAAGGGCGATGATCAGGAGAATATGAAGACGCTGCAAAACGTCATCAAGGGACAGCGCAAGATTATCAAGGATATCTACGGACGCGAGGATGCCGTGCCTCAGCTCTGGGCTATCTTCACAGAGGTGCAGCGTTACTATGATGCGGGCTTCACTGTGCCTGATGACGTCACGTTGCTCTTCTGCGACAATAACTGGGGCTACATCCGCCGTATGGGTACCGAAGCAGAGCGCAAGCGCAAGGGTGGACTGGGTCTCTACTACCATATCGACATGAATGGTGGTCCGTGGAACGACCGCTGGGTGAATACCACCACCGTGCCGAAGTTGCGTGAACAACTGAATCTTGCCTACAAGAGCGGCATCAACCGTGTCTGGATTATCAACGTGGGCGACCTGAAGCCCAAGGAGATGCCTATCTCGTTCATCATGGACTATGCGTGGTATGGACCCTCTGCTTTCGGTCCTCTTCCTTCTGACCCCAAAGGGGTTAGACATGCTCGTTTTGATGATGAATTTGAGTGGCTCCGTGAGTGGACAGCCAGCGCATTGGGAGGTAACGACTATGCGCCTGATTGCGCTGAGATTATCGCCCAATACTCGAAACTGAACCTGATGCGCAAGCCTGAGGTGCAGGTGCCAGGTCTGTTCAACTACGAGGAGATGCTCCGCCTGAACAACCAGTGGCAGTCTATTGTGCGGCGCTGCGAAAGACTGAAGGAGCAAATTCCCGCTGAGGCACAAGACGCTTTCTACCAGTTGGTATATTACCCTGCCGTAGCCAGCGCTGGTGTCGCTATGATGTATAACGCTGCTTCGATGGGCGATCGTGAGACGGTCGAAGAACTGATGGATCAAGACCGGCAACTCACCGACTATTATAATAAGGTGATGGCTGGCGGCAAGTGGGACGGCATGATGCTCGACAACCATATCGGCTACACTAAGTGGAGCATTCCTGACGAGAATACGAATCCGATGGATCTGGGCTACAAGATTGATCACGACCTCAGCGCCTCGAAGGATACCCGTGAATACACCTTAGCAGCCGATGACTATCAGGAAATGGGTGAGGGATGGATGCGATTGCCTGGACTTGGACGTGGCGATTGTTGCATCGGGGCTGCGGACGTGATGCGCCCGTCTGACGAGAGCGGAAAGGGTCCTGCACTTGAATACGATATTGAATTAGCTCCCGTGGACGGCAAGGGTGCTGTGGCCATCGGTATCCTGCCTACACAAGACGTTTATCCCGCTCGTGGCCTGCGTCTTGGCGTACAGATAGACGACTGGCCCATGGCGACCGTCGATGCCCGTCAGGGATTGCATGATGAGTTCGGAGAATATACACCAAAGAACCTTGCGCAGTCGAAGAAACTGAAGCCCCTGCCACCACACAACAACCTGCTGCTTAGTGGCTGGAAGAATGGTCGTAAGATGCTTCGTCGCGACGAGGTCTTCGACAATATCCGCTGGTTAGAGGTGAACTTTGGAAACATCTCTGCGGGTAAGCACAGGCTGAAGCTCATCATGATTGACCCCGAGATTGTGGTGGAGAGCATCGTAGTCAACCCCGACAACAACCGCTATAGTTACTTCGGAACAAAATAGAAAGAAATCACATGAATATGAAACGATATTTGAGAAAAGTGTTATGTGTGGCATTGGCCGTAGTGGGAACGGTGGGTATCAAGGCGCAACGTGTGACAATGAGTCAGCCACATGGCTTCTACGCTACAGCGTTTTCGTTGTCGATGGCAGTGGAAGAGGCGGAGAATTCAGAGGGTTGGACGATTCGCTACACTTTGGACAGCAGTACGCCCACGGCGACCAGCCCTGCGTATGTGAGGCCGTTGACCATCAAGAGCAATACCATTGTGCGTGCGGCTGCCTTTGCTGGCGAGGAGCAGATGACGGACATCGCCACAGCTACCTATCTGTATGTGAACGATGTGCTGAACCAGAGCAACACGCCTGAAGGCTATCCAACGGAGTGGGGCAGTTATACCCAGATGTTCGGCACAGCCATCGCTGACTATGGTATGGACGAAGTGATGACGCAGGATGCGACGTTGGCTTCGAAGATTAAGAAGGGATTGAAGTCCTTGCCTGTGCTGAGCATCGTGACGGACAAGGAGAACCTGTTCAGTCATGAGAATGACGAAGAGACTGGCGGCATCTATATCTTCACAGGGCCTCCAGTGGGCGATACCACAGGACACGGATGGACTCGTCCTGCCAGCGTCGAGCTGATCGGTGGTGAACAGAAGCATGACATGAGTGCCACCTGCGGACTCCGACTGCATGGTGGTCATGGACGTTTGGCTGAGAAGAATCCCAAACACTCGTTCCGTCTGGTTTTCAAGGAGAAATATGGGGCAAAGACGCTGAAATATCCGCTCTTTGGTGAGGACGAACCAGCCAAGTTCGACCAACTCGTGTTGCGTTGCCACTTCGGCAATTCCTGGCAGCACTGGATGGAGTCGAATCGGCAGAAGGCACAATACACACGTGATGTGTGGGCACGCAGGATGCAGCGGAAGATGGGACATACGAGCGTGAATGCACTCTATGTGAATCTCTTCCTCAATGGCATGTATTGGGGACTCTACAACATCGCTGAACGGGTGGATGACCAGTTTGGCAAGGATCATCTGGGTGGCAAGAAGGGTGACATTGATGTCATCAAGGTGGAAGAGGATGGTGGCAACCACCTCGAAGCCGCTCAGGGCGACATGGAGGCGTGGAACCTGATGGTGGAGACGGTGGCTCAAGCGGCTGACGATGCTGCATACGAGCAGTTGGACACCTTGCTTGACATCGACAACTTCATCGACTATATGCTCATCAACCAATATGCAGGCAACACGGACTGGGATCATCACAACTGGTATGCCATCCGTCGGCGAGGCTTGGACAGCGAAGGTTTCCGTTTCCTCTGCTGGGACTCTGAGCTGATTCTCGACAATGTGAATGAGAATGTGTTGGGCAAGAACAATGGGAGACAATATCCCACGGGCATCTTCAACCACCTGATGGAGAATGAGCAGTTTGCACGCCGATACCTCAAACGTGCCCTCATTGTCTTGGCTGACGATGGGCTTTTGGGACAAGCGTCCTCAGAACAACTTTGGGACAGCCTCTACTACAACATTGAGACAGCCCTCTATGCCGAGTCAGCCCGTTGGGGTGATTATCGTCGTGACGTGCATCCCTACACCACGAAGGGACATCGCTATACGGTGGATAAATACTACCAGAAGGAGCGTCAACGTCTCCATGATGAGTATTTTCCTGTACGTTCCCAGCGTGTGCTCAGCAGCATCATCGACTTTGTGGATATCGATGACCTCGAAGCCCTGCAACAGGAGGCGCTCGCCATCATGCAACCTGCCACAACAGCCGTATCTGATGACAAATACTACAACTTGCAAGGTCAACCAGTGGCACATCCAACGCGTGGCATCTATATCTATCATGGTAAAAAGGTGTATGTGAAGTAATTCAAGCATTTCTCCCAACGCATTTGCTGCAGATAGAGGTCGATTTTGCGGTATGAATGGTAAATTCGTCTTGTTCCGTCGATTTCGTGGGGCGAAAGGTTGTATGTTGTAAATTTAATGCCTACCTTTGCAGCGAATTTCATAACAAGCATCTATTTTATGGGAGGTTTTTTTGGAACCGTATCGGTGGAAAAGTGTGCGGCTGACCTTTTCTACGGCACTGATTATCAGTCGCATCTCGGAACTCGGCGTGGAGGTATGGCCTCGTATAGCAAGGAGAAGGGTTTCTACCGCGCCATCCACAATTTGGAGAGTACCTATTTTCGTACACGTTTTGAGCCAGAACTGCCTAAGTTTGACGGTGAGGCTGGTATCGGCATCATCAGCGACACGGATGCGCAGCCGATGCTGTTCAACAGTCACTTGGGGCGTTTTGCCATCGTGACCGTGGCGAAAATCAACAATATGGAAGAAATCGCTGGCAAGCTGCTGGAGGATAACATGTATCTGTCGGAGTTTTCATCAGGCAAGATCAATCCAACAGAGCTGATTGGCGTGATGATAGTGCAGGGCAAAAACTTTGTCGATGGCATCGAGAATGTATTCAGATACGTGAAGGGCTCTTGTTCCATGCTGCTGTTGACAGAGGATGGTATCATCGCCGCTCGTGACGCTTGGGGTCGCACACCTATCGTCATTGGTCAGAAGGAAGGCGCTATGGCTGCCACGAGCGAGAACACGGCGTTTGCCAACTTGGGTTATGAGACGAGTTACTTCGTGGGACCAGGTGAGATTGTACGTCTGCGTGCCAATGGGATGGAGCAGCTCAGAAAGCCCAACAAGAAGATGCAGATTTGTTCCTTCCTGTGGATTTACTACGGATTCCCCACCTCGTCGTATGAAGGCAAGAATGTGGAGGATGTGCGTTTTGAGACAGGTCGTGTGATGGGTGAACAGGATGACATCGAGATAGACTGTGTGGGTGGTATCCCAGACTCTGGTATCGGTATGGCTGTGGGCTATAGTGCAGGTAGCAAGATTCCTTATCGTCGTGGCATCAGCAAATACACACCCACATGGCCACGTTCGTTCATGCCACCAAATCAGGAGGTGCGCAACCTCGTGGCGAAGATGAAGCTCATCCCCAACAAGGAGATGTTGCGTGGCAAGCGTTGTCTGTTCTGCGATGACTCGATTGTGCGTGGTACGCAGTTGAGAGAGAACACGAAGGTGCTGAAGGAATTGGGCGCTACAGAGGTACACATGCGTATTGCTTGTCCACCGCTGATTTATGCTTGTCCATTCGTGAACTTCTCTGCCAGCAAATCAGAACTGGAACTGGTGACCCGTCGTGTCATCAAGGATTTGGAAACCCACTCTCGCACAGCCACTATGTTGGCCGATGCGCAGACGGCTCAGAATGTGGAGGTGCCTGCTGAACGTCTCAAGGCTTATTCCACGACCAATTCGCCAGAATACAAGGCGATGGTGGAAGAGATTGCTCGCCGACTGAATCTTGACAGCCTCAAGTTCTCTTCGATTGAGACCATCGTGAAGGCCATCGGATTGGAGAAGTGCCAGATCTGTACCCACTGCTTCGACGGAACCTCATTCCACTCGTTGAATGAAGAGAACACGAACGAGTGAAGGGTAAAAGGGTAAGTTAAAAGTGATAAGTGAAAAGTGAAAAATTTGCTACCGCAGCTGCTGGTCATCTGTTGACTAACTGCTGCGGTAGCAAATTTTACACTTATCACTTATCCTTTTTCCCTTACTTAATCAGGCTTTTGTGAGAAGCTGCGATGTCTTCCTTAGCCTGTTCGAGCTGAGTCTTGAACTCATCAACTGTGATGGCGTTGAACACAGCGAGAGGTTTGATGGCCTCAGTAACAGGTACAAGCTCTGGGTCGTAAGCAGAAAGACGCTCGATGGCATCCTGCAGGAGAGCGACGCGGAGTGTGATGTCGGCAACAGACTCATCGTCAAAAGCACCGATGAACTTCTCTGAATTCTGAGAAGCCACATAAAGCTGCTCAACGATAGAAGAAGCGGCCAACTGCCAGAAGTAGTTGATGCGGCCGTTCTCGTTCATGGCGTTGTAGAGGTCGCCAGAAGCTGCGAACACGTTGCTAACACCGTCGAGTACCTTGAATGAAGGGTCGTTGATGTCAGAAGCGAGCTTGGTGATGGCTTCCTCATATTCGTCAGTAGGCATGTCGTAGAGCTTAGCGACTTCCTTGTCAACAGACAGGGCGCTGATGGCACGATACTTCTCAGCCAGTGTGATGGCGCTCTCAGCTACAGATGGAGCGAAGAGGTAGTCAGGCTTCACCTGCTTTTCCTCGTCAGTGAGGACATACTTACCATCGCCTTCTTTCTTGAACATGGGGAGTGGCTTGAGTTTGCCGAAGTCAGAAGCCAAGCTGTCAATCTGTACCTTGATGTTCTGCTCAATCTGCTCTTGTTCGAAAGACTTGACAGAATCTGTTCCGTCTTGATTGTTGTTGTTTTGTGTGCCTTTGCAAGCTACAAAAGCAACGGCTGCAAGAACTACAGCGAAAAATGATAATTTCTTCATCTTGTTTTGAGTTTTTATTGAGTTGTTAATAATTTATTGTTCTTGAGTGTTATGGTTGTTGATGCTTGATCAGTATCCTTCTTTTCTGACGTAGCGTCCTGGGCAATCGGTGAAGAGCAGGATGGCAAGGATGATGCTCATGATGCCCATGACGGAGAGGTTGAACCAGAGGGTCTTGATGTGCTGGTTGCCTAAGATTTTCTCGCTGCTGTAGAAAGGAGCACGTCCCCATGTGTTGCGAGGTGTCAGATAGACGATACCTGCACGTGGCACGATGTGGCCATCCACAATGTCGATGGTTCTCCGTTGGTCGGCTCCTGTCACCACATCTTTCAACTTCAGGTTGTAGTGGTCACGTTTCAGCGCCATGATGTCATCCTTTCCTTTCGCCTGAATCATCTGCGCCATCTGCGCGTCCGCTTTCAAGGTCACCTTGTTACCTTGTGTCACCAGAATGCGCTCGGCATCCTTCATGTATTGGTGCAACGACTCATAGGAATTATCGCCGTGGTAAGGCTCCATACCGCATTGCTCTGTGATCAGTGGCAGGTTGGTCTGTATCACCTCCATGTGTTCAGGCTTGACAGGCTTGCCGTTCTTCTCCTCGTCACGCTTCGTCTCCAATTGTGACTGCAGTTCGTAGAGGAAGACGGAGTTGTAATAGAGGTTCTCATATTTCTTCTTGTCCAGCTCGAAGAGGTCTTTCTCGTAGGCATTGTCAGTGAAAGAGGTGACGGCCAGTGCTTCGTATGCCCAGCGTGAGGGAATGACATCGCCTATCACAGGCACATTCCCTGTAGTGCTCTTGGGTGTGAGGTCAGAGAAGCTCACCACCAATCCGCAGAGGAGAATCTGAGGAATGAGCAACATGGGGATGCTGATGTAGATGGCAATGACAGAACTCAAACATTGTGACAGCAAGAGGCCAATCAGGTTGGACAGGAAGGCTGTGATGAACAAGATGAGCCACCAGACGCCAAAGAGTCCGTGCAAGCCCATGATGGCATTGCCAATGAGGATGAACAAGCACGTCTGCACCAATGAGACGCCGGCCATATAGATGATTTTCGACCAGATGTAACTGCTGTGTGACAAGTGAAGGAATTTCTCTCGCTTCAGCAGGGCACGATCTTTGATGATTTCTTCTGCACTACCGCTCATGCCGATGAAAGTTGCCACGATCACGGCCATGAAGAAGTAGCTGACGAGGTTCTTGTTCTCCATCACGCTGTATCCTTCTGGAGGAGCATAACGTGTGAGCAAGGCACAAACGACTGCCAACACAGGTGCCTCCAGCAGGGTGATGCCCAGATACTGCAAGTTGGTGATTTTCGTCTTCACGTTGCGATGGAGGAAGATGGCAAACTGTTTCAGCGGATTGGGCTTCTTCTGGTCTGAAGCTGGTACGGCACTCACTTTGGGTGTGGGTTGCTCTGTCCGTCTGTCCAAATAGAGCTGATGCCACTCCTGTGGAGTCATCTTGCGCTCGTCGGAGATTTCGCCACTATGATTGAGCGTCTTCTCGTCGATGATGTTCAGCACAATCTCTGGGTTCACATTGCCACAGGTAGGACATGCGCTGGTCTCTGCATCGGCATAGTTGGCAGCCTCCTTGAAGTAGGTGATGGCATCGATAGGATTGCCATCAAACACAGGATAGCCTCCTCGGTCAAGCAGCCACAGGCGGTCGAAGAGTTTATAGACGTCGCTGGAAGGCTGGTGGATGTTCACCACAATCAGCTTTCCCTTGCAGGTTTGCTCCTTCAGCAGGTTGATCACCTTTTCTGTGTCGGCTGACGAAAGTCCTGAAGTAGGTTCATCGAGGAAGAGCACGGCAGGCTCACGGATCAGCTCCAGCGCGATGTTCAGTCGTTTTCGTTGACCTCCAGAGATATATTTGTTGATGGCGGAACCCACCTTCAGGTCTTTGGCGGCATCCAGTCCCAAGTCCTTCAAAGTCTTCAGCACTCGTCGGTCAATCTCCTCGTCAGGCATGCCATCGAAACAGAGCTTGGCGGTGAACCAAAGGTTCTGATACACCGTCAGTTCCTCAATCAGCAGGTCATCTTGTGGCACAAAGCCAATTAGCCTTTTTGCTTCTGGCTCTGAGATACTGTGTCCGTTGATGGTGATGCTTCCTTCCTGTGGGATGAGGCTGCCATTCAGAATGGACAGCAAAGTGGATTTACCTGTACCTGACCCACCCATGATGGCCAGCAGTTCGCCACTTCGCAGGGTGAAACTGAGGTCGTGCATGCCGTTGTCGCTGTTGGGGAATCGGAAGTTGATGTCACGTCCACAGAACTCCACAGCCTCTTGCTCGTCACGCTTCGTGCCCCACTTCTTGCCATAGGCATCCATGATGGTGGAGTAGTAGATAGGTTTGCCGTTGTGTCCTTTCAGCACACTGCTCTGTTGCAACACTTGATAAGCGCCAGACAACACAGGCACATCGTTCAACAGCACCGTATCCTCTCCCATATAGGTGAACACCAACAATTTGGTGTCAGCATCATACAAAGTCTTCAGTTGTCCATCCCATCCCTCCAACTGGTGAATCATCACATGTTCTGTTTCCGTGCCGTTCACGAAATCCGTGAAGTTCTGAAACTGGCTTTCGGAGATACCAAAGCAATCTGCCACCATTTGGAAGATCGTGTGTACCACACCGTCACGGTTGCCACAGAATTCCATCAGTCGCAACAACAGGAGTGCCTCTTCTGTAGCACGTATCTTTCCATGCAGGTTGGTGCAGATGGAATTGACGATATCTTTCGAATGTAGTTCGTCCGACATCTCGTAGGCTGTGCGCATGTCATCGTAGAGTCCGATGTAAGTATCAATGTTTCGGATTCCAAAATGGTGACGCAGATAATTGACGAGCATGGCTTTTGCTCGTACTTCATCCACTTGCTCTTCTTTGCCAAACAAGGCGAAAAGGCTGAGGAAACTTGAAAGGATGATATCTGTCATGTTGAATGTCGAACGTTGGTTGGATCAGACATACTATAGAGTGCAAATTTAAGAATAATTTCTGCGTGCAGTTTTGAACTAAAAGTTAAAAAACATTAATTCATGCTTATTTGCCCCTTCAAATAGTCAATCACTCGCTCATTCGCCACTTTCAGAGCTTCGCATGCTTGATTCAGATTCTTTGAGAACTCCTCAAACGTTTCGGCTCCGCTGTCGCAAAGGTCGGTCACAGACTTCACATAGAGGATGGGGGTTTTGAGCAAAGAACAGACAAATCCCACAGCGGCTCCCTCCATGTCTTTTAGTTCGCCACCATGCTGCTGGATGATGTCGAGATCGCAGGGTTGCATGTCTAATGAAGAGCCCGTTGTTACCTTACCCATCTTGAAACCTAAGGTTTCAGCCAGCTGATGGCTTCCTTCCCACACAGGGTAGTTGCCCAAGCTTTGAGTGCCCCAAGCATCATCGCCTGGCACACGCCGATCATGGAACATCACCCCATTGCCGATATACACCTCCGCAATCTCAGCTCCATTGGCACGGAAAGCTCCACAAGTACCAGAGTTGATGACCAAGTCAGGGTGTAGTCGCTGGATGGCACTCAAGGTAGCCACCGTTGCCGCTTCACATCCCACAAGGTCACTTCCTTGCTGTTGACCGTTCAACACCACATCCAACGTCAGGTTCTCCACCTTTCCCTCATACAGCCGACAAGGCAGAGGGGCGAAGAAATCCTTCACCTCCTCAATACCATATCGTTCGATGAATGGCTTTGCTTCAGCCACCATTGCCACTACATAACAGATTCTCATAAGACTTATGCAAGAAATAAACTTTAATCCGAAATAAACTGGAACACAAAGTCGAGCAGCGTGCAAAGCGACTTCTCTTTCGTATCTGATTTGAATACGAAGAAGATGGCATGCTTTCCTACGAGATCTTTCTCTTTTGCCTCATTGGAGATACCGATTGCCATGTCCCAGACCTTCTTGTCCATGTCGGATTTCAGGTCTATCTGTCCAATTAGCTTACCACCCTGTGAGGTCCATGGCCGATCCATCATCACTTCGATGGTACCATCGATTCCTTCAGGGATGAGACGTAGTAGGAGCATCAAATTGCCAGGATTAGCCATTTGCTCAGCATCGAAGTTGAAATACTTGTACCCTACGATAGAGCCATCGGTATTGTTCACCACAGCGTTGGTGTTGTAACGCAAGTCGTAAGGAGCCTCATACTTTGCGGTTGAAGCCAATGCCTCCTGCTTGGTCATACCTTTCTCGCCTCCATAGCTGGCTTCTACGTATGAGCCATAGAAGGTGTTGTTGGGCCACTCGTGGGTAGCAGGTTTAGGGCCTGTGTACCAGCAAGCGATACCTGCGGAGTGGCGCTCCAATGGATTGAGACCATTACGTGAGAAGCCTTCTGAGGTGTATTCACCTTCGCTGATCTCCACCTTGCCACCTTTACCTTCTTCCACCTTCACTTCGATGGGAGCCACCATTGCCTGACGGGCATATTCGTCCGTACCTGTCTGGCGATGATAGAATACATACCACTGACCGTTAATCTCACAGATGGAGCCGTGGGTATTGCCGTCTGGTGTGGCAGAAGCAATCACGTTGCCCTGCTCATCCTTTTCACGAGCACGTCCATCGATGATGGTGCCACCATACGTCCAAGGGCCAAGAGGATTGTCGCTATAAGCGTAAGCCAAAGTGTAGTTCGACATAGGCAGGCCAAACTCGCCCTCCTCCGTGAAGCGGCTATAGATAAAGACATACTTGTCCTTGATTTTGCGGATGGAGGAAGCCTCGAAGAAACGGAACTTCCCTTCTTGATAACGTCCAGAAATCATGTCTTCCACAATCTCTGTGCCAGGCTTCACCGTTGCCATCGTTTCTGGATCAAACTCAGCGGCATACGAACGTTCGAAGCCCCAGTAGCCATACACACGTCCATCGTCATCCACAAACACAGCAGGGTCAAACTGCAAGACACCATCTACCTGATAGGGATTGTCTTTGTTCCAGTTGCACACCTCGAAAGGACCATCAGGACGATCACTCTTGGCAATCAATCCATTGCGGAAACCTGTCTGGTCGTTGGGGAAGAGGTAATATGTTTTCTTGCCGTCCTTGTCTGTCACCAACGTGACATCAGGAGCATAGAGCACATCGGCTGTACCAGCAGAATCGAAGGGTTCACCCTTGCCATTCTTATCTACCACCAGAATCACGCCATCGTAACGCCAGTTGTTCAAGCTATCGACAGAGGCAGACCACACCACCTGATCACGTCCGCAATAGGCGTCAATCAAGTCATCGTGCGAGCCATAGACATAGACACGATATTTCCCTGGCTGGTCAGGGTCTTCAAACACGTAGGGTTCCCCATCAGGGATGTGTTCCCAAAGCGGCATAAATGGATTGCCGACCGTTGTGAGTTCATTTGTCATATCACTCTTTCCATTTGAAGTGTTGCAGCTTGTTGTCAGCGCCATGCATCCAACTGCTGCCATCAGGAGCCCTGAAAGCCCCCCATAAAACTTGTGAAGACTCATTGTTGTATTATTATTGGTAATTTAGTATATGAATGGTTGAATAGATTGTTTCGTTTATGTGCCTATGGAAATACTAAAAAATACCAATGAGACAAACTTTCTGTTTTTGCTTATCTCAATGGTATTCAATAGTTTATTGATGGATGGCGATCTTTAATATTCGTCTTCATCCCACAAGAAATCCTCTTTGGACGGATAGTCAGGCCAGATTTCTTCGATGGTTTCGTACACATCGCCTTCGTCTTCGATTTCTTCAAGGTTTTCGATAACCTCGAGTGGAGCGCCAGAGCGGGTGGCATAGTCAATGAGCTCTTCCTTGGTGGCTGGCCAAGGGGCGTCTTCCAGTTTTGATGCTAATTCAAGTGTCCAATACATGATATTTTGTTGTTTGTTTTGGGGTTATTTATTTTTGGCGTGCAAAGGTAATGTTTATTTATTTCTCTTCCAAATTATTTCAGGATAATTTTCATCGAGATTTAACTTTCTTGCCAGAACGAAGAGATAGTCGCTGAGACGATTGATATAAGCTATCACGTTGGGGTCGAGGTCAGCCCCTTCTTCGCTGAGGGCGAGAATGCGTCGTTCAGCCCGTCTGCAAACGGTTCTGCAGACGTGGCAAACGGCAGCGGCTCGGCATCCTCCTGGCAGGATGAAGTGCTTGAAAGGAGGCAGTTGGGCATTGATGGCATCGATGGCTTGTTCGATGGTCTCAATCATGGGAGTGGTGACGATGTTGCCTGGTCTTGCGTCCTGCTGGGATGTGTCAGTGGCGAGGTAGCCGCCAACGACAAAGAGTTGGTTCTGCACTTCGGTGAGGAACTGGATGTCGCTCTCTTGGGTGCAGTAGGTGATGAGCAGACCGATTTGTGAACTGAGTTCATCAATGGTGCCGTATGATTCGAGTCGTGCGCAGGTCTTGCTGACTCGCTGTCCCCCTACGAGGGAAGTTTGGCCTTGGTCGCCTGTACGGGTATAGATTTTCATAATAGATAATTTTGCTTGATGCGTTTGGGGTCGAAAGTGACCAATCCTCGTTGTCCCATATCGAAAGTGACGATGGCACGTGGGTCTGTAATGATGTGTTGCCAAAGGGACGCATTCTCGTTGTGGGTGTGTTCGACGACGAGAATCGTGTCTGGTGTAGCAGCTTGTGCCGTTTCTTCGTATCGGGTCCATGCATCAGCATCTTTCTCCTCGATGATGATGAGGGGCTGATGCCGATAGTGATTGCGGATGCGATAGAGCTGCTGTTGCAAAGGAGTGGTCAAATTTTGTTCTTGATAGGCGTAGTAGGGGAGTGGTTCGAAAAGCACATCACGGATAAGTTCGTAAGCCCAAGGGGACTGCACACCAAACCCGCGCCGATGGATGGCGCGGGTCGGTGATGTGATGAACAGATGTATTGTGCGTCTCAAATTCATTGTTGTTCTATTCCTCCAATCTCCAATCTCTCCACTTTTGACTACGTCGAGCTATCATCGTATCTTTAGCACGCTTGGCTTGCCAAGAACGTTCACTTTTCACTCTCCACTTTCCCCTTCACCTCTTCTGTTGCCTTTCGTCGAGCCTTCTCGAGTAATGTCGTGCTGGAATCTGCTTTGGTGTTTTCTTCAATACCGATGTGGTTGGGCACAGTGAAGACAAAGCGTGCTCCGTTAGTGTAGTGTGTGTCGAGGTGGATGTCGCCACCCAGAGCACGTGCAATCAGACGGCATACGTAGAGTCCTAAACCCAATCCAGGACTATAGTGGTCGAGTTTCTCGAAGTGCTCGAAGATCACGTCCGTCTTGTCAGGCGGAATGCCGATACCTGTATCTGTCACCACAAATTGGATGCTGTCGTTCAGTCGGAGGTGGGTGGCACTGAGGGTGATTTCTCCGCTGCTGGTATTCTTGCAGGCATTGGAAAGGAGGTTGTGAAGCACCTGTCCGATGCGCCTATAATCAGAAAAGAGCTTGAGTCCTGCGGGAAGTGGTTGGTAGATGAATTCTACCCCAGAAGACAGCAGTTCACGTGTCTCTTCCATCTTCTCATTGCAGAGTTTGTCGATGTCGATTTCGGTGAATTGGAAGTTGAAGGTGCCGACCTCCATGTTGCTCACATCGATAATGTCGTCGAGGGTGGAGAGCAGCTGGTTGTTGCTTTCCTGAATGTAGCCGTTGTAGAGGGAACGTTCCTCGTCTGACAGGTCGTTGGACATGAGCTGTGCAAAGCCCATGATGGCATTGAGTGGGGTGCGGATTTCGTGTCTCATGTTCTGGATGAAGACAGTCTTGACACGGTCTGCTATGGCGGCTTGGTCGAGTGCCTTTTGCAGGGCATCCGCACGTTTTCTCTCTTCTGCCGCATTGTTTCTGTGCCAACCCAGATAGAAGGCTACGGCGATGGCCAGTACCAACAGGGCGAAGGTGAAGATGAGAGAATTGCGTTTTATTTTCTCGCTCTTTGCCTCCTCGTTTTTCTGGGCACTGTAGCTGGAGTTGATAACTGGGAAGTATTTTGACACGTCAAGTGCAAGGATGCGTGAAGGGTAGGTGTTGGCATCCTCCATCGTACACATCAGGTAGGTGTATGCACGGTTGATGTCACCTGCTTCAAAGAGGACATAAACGAGATAGGGCAGTGCCTCGTATCTGGTGTTACCGCTCTTGATGTTGTTCAGAGCTGTCGTGGCAAGATAATAGATATAGTTATCCCTATCGTTGAGCTGGTCATAAGCAGAGGCGATAGCCATGCTCATGGCCGCCTGGCTTTTTCCTTTCGAGAGCGCATAAACGTTTGTGAGGGTTTTCAATGCCTCTCGGGGGTGATTGAGATAGACACTTTTTTGCGCCTTGACTAACTCACGTTCGCTTCCAGGGGGCGTCAGTTGGATGATTTCATCATAGTAAGCCATCATTTGGGGCTCCTCATTCTGTGCTATGCTGATGTCTGCCATGTATTCAGCGATTTTTTCCTGATTGGCTCGACGCGTGCGGATGTATTGAATACGTTCCTCTTCCGACAGCCCCACCGTATCCATCTTGTTGGTGATTTCTGTGGCTTTGTGGTAAATTCCCATGGTGCCGTAGATGTAGGAGGCGTTCAACTCTGTCCATGCACGTAGGTTCGCATCTTCTGCATACTGATCTGTCTTTCGGATGCGATCCAGCACTTGAAGACTATTGCGCCCATCAAAACTGAAAAGTGCATTAAAGAGTTCCTTGCATTTTTCCACATATTGGTCAGGATGGCATGAATTCACAACCACCTGCAAGCTGTCAGCATGTACTTGGCAGTTGGCCTGATAAATGCTTTTCTTGGCAATGGCACTATCCAGCTCAACCAACACTGCCTCTATCTCTGCCTTGCTGTGAGTGAATTGCGCAGACATTGATACAGGAAATGTTATCAATAGCAATATGTTGAATATACGTGTTAGCTGCATAAGGGTATAACCGGCTAGTGAAAACTCTGTAAGAAGCTTCTAACTTCAAAGATTGTTTGCAAATGTAAGGATTTGTTTGTGAAAATCACAACAAAAAATTCTTTTTTTCTTCGAATGAGGGTGAAATTGTTGGTTAGAGGGGCAATTTTTGGGCGTTTTGTACTACCTTTGCATAAAATTTGCAAACTATGGTGAACATTTCACGCATCAATCTTCCTACGGTCGATTCCACCAATTCGTTCATTCGAGAGATGTTGGCAGAAGAGGGAACGGGTCAGGTTGTTTCAGCCTCCTCGTTGCCTGGCTTCACCTTGGTGGTGGCCGATGACCAGACGAAGGGAAGAGGACAGCAAGGCAACTCGTGGGAGACGGAACGAGGCAAGAACCTCACGTTCTCGCTGTTGTGCCATCCTGATTTCGTGCCTGCCTCACGTCAGTTCCTGTTGTCGCAGTGCATGGCTGTGGCTGTGCGCGATGCCTTGGCTGAACAGGTGGAGGGAGTGGAAGTGAAGTGGCCGAACGACATTTATGTGGGCGATAAGAAGATGAGCGGCACCCTTATCGAGTGCGATTTGGTGGGGAAGAACATCGCCAACTGCATCATTGGTGTGGGCATCAACATCAACCAAATGGTGTTCAGGAGTGATGCGCCCAATCCCACCTCGTTGCAGCTGCTGACAGGAAAGGAACACGATCGAGAAGCCGTGTTGTCATCCATCATCAGCCATTTCCAGACTTACTATGAGTTGCTGGCTGAGGGAAAGGAAGAGGAAGTGCGGCAGGTGTATAAGCAGCATCTCTATCGACGTGAGGGTTTCCATTGCTATCGTGATGTGCGGGGCGATTTCATGGCAGAGATTGTGGAGGTGGAACCCACAGGACATCTCTGCTTGCGTTTTGACAATGGGAATGTGGTTCGTTACGAGTTCAAAGAGGTACAATTTATCCAAGACTAAAATATCCAAGACATTGAATCCGAAGAATATACATATTGCTGATTACAACTACGACTTGCCTGATGAACGCATTGCCAAGTTCCCCTTGGCTGAGCGTGACAGCAGCAAGTTGCTCATCTACCAACATGGCGAGGTGAGTGAGGATGTGTTCACGTCCTTGCCCCACTACTTGCCTGCTGGTGCGTTGATGGTGTTCAACAACACGAAGGTCATTCAGGCACGTCTGCATTTCAGGAAAGCATCTACCGAGTCTGTGCAGGGAGCCCTCATTGAGGTGTTCTGCCTCGAACCAGCCCTTCCTAACGATTACCAGCTGAACTTCTCGCAGAAGGGGAGTGTGCAGTGGTACTGCTTGGTGGGCAATCTGAAGAAGTGGAAAGAGGGCAAGCTATATCGTGACATCCAAATGCCCAATGGGGAGAAAATGACCCTCTCCTGCGAACGGAAAGGACTGCATGGCACATCGCACATCATCGAATTTGCTTGGGATGGCGACTACACCTGGGCAGAACTGCTCGATGCCGTGGGCGAACTGCCCATTCCTCCCTATCTCAATCGAGAGACCCAAGAGAGCGACAAGACAACCTACCAGACGGTCTATTCCAAAATCAAGGGTTCTGTGGCTGCTCCTACAGCCGGTCTCCATTTCACGGAGCGTGTGCTTCATGCCCTTGATGAGGCTGGGATTGACCGTGAGGAACTGACCCTCCATGTGGGAGCAGGCACGTTCAAGCCCGTCAAGAGTGAGGAGATTGGTGACCACGATATGCACACGGAGCATATTGCTGTTCGTCGCCAAACCATTGAGAAACTCATTGCTCATGGAGGTGAAGCCATTGCTGTTGGCACAACCAGCGTTCGTACCCTCGAAAGCCTCTACTACATGGGCATTCTCGCCTCCCAAGGCAAGGAAGACCTCCACGTCCCCCAATGGATGCCCTACGACGAAACTGTCAGCTGTCAACTGTCAACTGTCAATTCCCTCAAAGCACTCCTTTCCTACATGGACAAGCATCAGCTTGATGTGCTCCATTCCTCTACCCAAATCATCATTGCCCCAGGTTACGAGTACCACATCGTGCGTCGTATGGTCACCAACTTCCACCAACCACAATCCACTTTGCTGCTCTTGGTGTCAGCCTTCCTGAAAGGCGATTGGAAAAAAGTCTATGACTATGCGCTCAGCCACGATTTCCGTTTCCTCAGTTATGGTGATTCCTCGCTTTTGATTCCTTGACAAAGATTACTTAGAACAATAACATCAATGAAAGATAACAACCAAGAGATGTTTCCAATCGTGGACGAAGAAGGCAACATCACAGGTGCTGCCACACGAGGGGAATGCCACAACGGCAGCAAGCTCCTGCATCCTGTCGTACACCTGCATGTGTTTAACAGCAAAGGTGAGCTTTATTTGCAGAAACGTCCTGAGTGGAAGGACATCCAGCCAGGCAAGTGGGATACTGCTGTGGGTGGCCATGTCGATTTGGGCGAGTGTGTGGATGAGGCATTGCTTCGTGAGGTGCGTGAGGAATTGGGCATTACCAATTTCACCCCTGAGCGCATCACACAGTATGTCTTCGAGAGTCAACGGGAGAAGGAGCTGGTGTTTGTCTTCAAGACTATCTATGATGATGAGATAGCCCCTTCTGACGAACTGGATGGAGGCCGTTTCTGGTCTCCTGCCGACATCAGGGAGAATCTGGGCAAAGGTGTCTTTACGCCCAATTTCGAACACGAACTTCAACGTACGCAACTCATTAAATGATTAACCTATATGAAAAAGTTATTGACAGTCTTACTGACAACTTCAATTTTTCAATTTTTCAATTTTTCAATCCTTCCTCTTCATGCCCAGCACGACATCTGGATTGACATCAATGGCGTGAGAGACCTCACAGCCGATTCCATCGACATTGCCAACCAAGCACGTCCTGTGCCTGGCAGCAGTCGCAGGGGCAACAATCCTGTGCTCTTCTTGGTGGGTAACAGCACCATGCGTACAGGCACCTTGGGCAATGGCAGCAATGGTCAGTGGGGCTGGGGTTTTTATGCACATGAATACTACGACGAGGACAAAATCACCGTCGAGAATCATGCCCTTGGCGGCACCTCGCCTCGCACATTCTACAACCAGCTTTGGCAACCTGTGCTCGAAGCTGTTCAGAAGGGCGATTACGTATTCCTCGAACTGGGTCACAACGACAATGGCCCCATCGATTCTATTCGAGCCCGTTCCAGTTACCGTCCTGATGGCAAACTTGAGATTCGAGAAGATTCTACCTATATATATAATAAGGTGACCAAGCAGCAGGAGATAGTTTACACCTTTGGAGGTTACACACGTCGATTCATCAACGACATCCGTGCCAAAGGGGCTACACCTATCCTCTTCACGCTCACGCCTCGCAACGACTATGAGAAGGATGACCCCAAGCGCATCCAGCGTAAGCTCACCGATTTCACGCCTGCTATCTTCGCTATCGGCAAGGAGATGAACGTGCCGGTCATCGACCTCAACGACATCTCTGCCACTAAACTTGAGAAATATGGTCCTTGGAAGACAGATTATCACTTCTTCCTCGACAAGATTCACTCTTCAGCTTATGGAGCTCGCATGAATGCCGCTTCTGCCGCCGAGGGCATCTTGGCTTCCAACGATCCTCAGATTGCTTTCCTCAAGACTTGCCTCAACGACAAGGTCTATCCCAAACGTTGTGACAAGAAGCGTCAGAAGGGTAAGCCGATGGTGTTCCTCTGTGGTGACTCCACGGGCAAGAATGCTGACGATGATGTGAATGGCATGTGGGGATGGGGCAGTCAGGGCTATACGGTGTTCGACTCCACCAAGTGTGTGTTCCAGAACCAAGCGAAGGCAGGACGTAGCACACGCACTTACATAGATGAGGGGCTTTGGGAAGAGGTGTATAACTCACTCGAACCCGGTGATGTGGTGCTCATCCAGTTTGGTCACAACGACATTGGCGGCATCAAGAATGGCAAGGAACGCGGCGTGTTGGCCACCTCCAAGGATTCTTGTGGTGTCTATCGCATGGAGAGCAGCGGCATTTTCAAGGTCATCTACTCCTATGGTTGGTATCTGAAAAAGATGATTCGTGACGCTGAGGAGAAGGGCGCGATTCCGGTTCTGTTGTCGCTCACGCCTCGCAACGAGTGGCACGAAGGCGCAGGCAATCCTCGTGGCTTCATCTATCCTGTGCAGGAGAAGAAGGGCAAGTTCTACATCGAGCGTCGCAACGAGACATACGGATCTTGGTGCCGTGCAGTGGCCAGAGAGACGGGTTGCCAGTTCATCGACGTTCACAACATCACAGCCGATGCGCTCGACAAGATGGGGCAGAAGAAAGCGGCTGCCTACTTCAATCATGACCACACCCACACCTCTCTCAAGGGTGCCCAACTCAATGCGCAGAGTGTGGCCAAAGGACTTCGAGCCATCGGCAGTCCTGAAGCGAGGTTGCTAAAGTAAAGGGAAATGACAACAGACGAACGATTCATGCGCATAGCCTTGGAAGAGGCTCGTGCGGCAATGGCACAGGATGAGATTCCTGTGGGTGCTGTGGTGGTGGCTGGTGGACAGGTGATAGGTCGAGGCCACAACTTGACGGAGACCTTGCGTGATGTGACGGCTCATGCGGAGATGCAGGCCATCACAGCAGCTGCCGAGACGTTGGGAGGAAAGTATCTGACAGGATGTGCGCTCTATGTCACAGTGGAACCCTGTGTGATGTGTGCTGGTGCCATCGGTTGGAGCCAATTAGGAAGGCTTGTCTATGGGGCAAGCGATGAAAAACGAGGCTTCAGAAAGTTCGCGCCAGCGGCCTTACATCCTAAGACAGAGGTGGTTAGTGGCGTGCTGGAAGCGGAATGCGCCCAGCTGATGAAAGACTTTTTTCAGCAGAAAAGATAATCAAGAAGCAGCCTGTTACTCAGGAACTTTCTTGCTGGCTACGCGAAGGAACTTGCCATCGAGCGAGTAGGCACGGTTGTAGGTGTAGCGGCCAAAATCGGGGGCAGGGTAGTAACCGTAGGAAGCCAAGATGATTTCCTTCTTGTTCCAGTCGCGGCTCTGCACACCCTCAGTGCTTGGAAACTGTTTGGCGGTGCGCGTATCGGTGTCGATGATGTAAGTCCAGGTGTTGCGACCGTCTGGACAGCCCTCCACAATAATCTTGCTCACGTCGCCAGGAGCGAGATAAGCTTTTTCAGCCGTAGCGACAAGGTGGAGAGGTACCTCGACAGCGTTCGAGTTCTCCTTGTTCATCTTTTCCCATTCAGGTGCAGCCGTAGGGTTGGTGGTGAGAATCTTGCGTACAGTGCCCACACGCTCGTCAGCCAACCAAACCGAGTAAATGCCAGCTTCGCCATCTTCTGTAGGATGGTGTTCCACGTTCACATACACAGCTGTCTGAAAATGGCTATCCTGACGCACGGCAGTCTTGGGCATCTCGCTGATGTCCATCAGCTCCTCCTCATAAGGAGCCATCCCCAAAGCCTCCGATTCGTCAGCTTCGCCTTCCTCGTAGTCGTTGGTCTGCACGTCGATGTTGATTTCGCGGACGCTGTCAGTGTTGAACTCGATGGTGTCCGAGCCCTCAGTGCCGCTGATGGTCACTTTTCCTCTACATGTGGTAAGAAGCCCAATCAACACAGCAGCTCCCAACATGATGGTGAAAAAATTCTTTTTCATTGGGTTGGTTTTTGGTAGTCTATGAAAAACAATGTGTAGTAAATAGTTGTTGCAAAGTTATGTATTTCTCCCGAATCTCACAAACAAAAAGAAAAAAAACAACAAAAACCCTCAAAAATTCCACTCATCCCGTTATTTTTAATTAAGAATGCCCTTGTTTTGTATGATATAGCGGTACTCGCCCGCATCGTTCTTGTCAAACTTCAGCAGTCGTTCCACTGCTTTAACTTTCAATGCCATAAATTGTTAAAATTTTAAGGATTAATGTGTTTTCCGCGTCCTTAAAACCTGTTCCTTGATTCGTGCTTTTTGCGGTTACACTATAGAAATTTTTCTTGTACACTTAGAAAAAAGTTCTAGTAGGCTTACCCGCAAATTTTGATACGCAGGGTAAGTTTTTCACTTTTTCAGTTTTTCACTTTTGACATCTGCATTTTCCGAATTTTGTCAAGCGGAAAACTTTATTATTATAATAATAAAAATTATATATTTAATAATTACCTCCTCCTCCCTATCCATCCACCTCCTCACCCCGACAAGGCATGGATTCACTTTTTCAAAAACCAAGATGTCAAAAGTGAAAAAGTGAAAAACTGAAAAAGTTCATATATTGACGAAAAGGTCAAGGGAAGGAGTTTTTTGTATCCGATTTGAAAAATAATTGGGTAAATATTTGGTTGGAATGAAAAAAGGTGCTACCTTTGCAGCACTAGAACCCGCCAAGCCTCTCTACGATGCTCAAATGTGCGGGTCGTTTTATTTTTACAAGATGAGTAGAATTCTGTTTCAGAAAACATACACTAATGCGCATGACCTTGTTGATCTGCTGCAATCGCGTGGCTTGACGATAAACGACCCTGCTAAGGCTGAGAACTACCTTGAGTTTATCGGCTATTATCGCCTGTCTGCATATATGTATCCTCTTCTGCAAATACCCAAGGAACAGCATCGCTACAAGACCAACACCTCGTTCGACCAAGTGATGATGCTCTATCGTTTCGACAAGAAACTTCGTCTGCTTATTTTCAACGAAATTGAGAAGATTGAGGTGGCTGTGCGTAGTGCTATTGTCAACATCGGCAGCGACATGATAGGAGATCCTTTCTGGATGACGGACAGCAGAAATTTTATTGATGCAGGGAAATTCCGTCACACGATGGACTTGATTGATGCAGAACTGCGCCGTTCTCGTGAAGATTTCATCGTCCACTTCAAGCAGACCTATTCCGATGCCTACCCGCCTGCTTGGATATTAGCCGAGGTTCTTCCATTTGGCGTTATCACCAACATCTTCAGTAATATCAAGACTGCTCGTGTCAAGAAGAGCATAGCGCGAAAGTTTGGCCTGCAGGTAGCGCCATTCGAGTCTTGGCTTACCATTGTAACCCTGACCCGAAATTCCTGCTGCCATCATGCTCGTGTATGGAACAAGCAGAACACCATCCGTCCGATGCTTCCTAATCGAATGACAAACAGTTGGATTTCTCTGCCTACAGATACGCTCCGAATTTATTTCAACCTTTGCATCATCAAGTATTTCCTGAACATCATTTCACCCAATAATGACATGAAGGCAAAGATTGATGCACTTCTTGCCAACTATCCAGCAATTGATACCGCAGCAATGGGGTTCCCACGTGGATGGGAGAACGAACCGCTGTGGCAATGATGTTATAAAAATCCGGTTGCCCCTTCCCATGATTTGATGATTCGTATAATTTTGTGGGGAGGCATAATATTCGGGCATTGTGTACTTTCATTGATGAAAAGGTTAATGGGAGTTTTTTGCCTATTCAACATCTAATGGATGTTAAAAGAAAGAGTGGATGCTTGTGCAATCCCTCAAAAATTGCTTACTTTGTGCCGTCAAAACACAAATCCATGTTGAATTATGATGAAATTGACAGCAAGAGAAGAAGACATAATGGAGAGGATTTGGCAGCTGGGAGAGTGTACACCTCGTGATGTTCTTGCTCTCTATGACGAGCCCAAGCCTCTTATCACATCCATTTCAAACACGTTTCAGGCTTTGGAACGGAAGGGCTTTCTCACGCATCGTTCGCAAGGACGGGGCTATGTCTATATTCCAACCATAGAGAAGAAGGAATACGGAAAGTCGAAAATCAGTTCGTTTGTGGACAAGTATTTCACGGGTGACTATCTCAGCGTGGTGTCGGAGTTTGTGCATGAGGAGAAACTGAGCGAAGCCGAATTGTTGCGTTTTCTGGCAGATTTGATGAACAGCAACCGATAAAAGCACTATCACAATGGCAGATTTCTTCTTATACATTTTAAAATGGGCTGTTGTACTCACTTTGCTCTATTCGTTTTATGGTCTTTGGCTTCGCAGAGAAACCTTCCACACGCTGAATCGGATGGTGCTTCTTGGCATTCTCCTGACGAGTGTGCTGCTCCCAGCCTTTCACATCACCACCACACAATCCACCCCGCTGAACCAAGGTGTGGAGAGAGTGGAAATCCTCATGCTGGAAGAGGATGTATTACCTCCTGTATGGAATAGAGATGTGGAAAAAGGCACTGCACCGGTTTTGAAAGATGCGGAGGTGGCTGCAACGACTCCCTTCTCATGGATTCGTCTGACATTCATCATCTATCTTTTGGGTATGCTTGTGTGTTGGTTGCACTATCTCTACAAACTATGCCGTTTCAGCATCCTTGTCTTTCGCTCCCGGCCTCTTCCTGCGCCCGATGTGCCAACATGGGTGCGTGTGTCAGTCAGCACCGAAGTGCGGAACTCATGCAGTTGGTTTCGCTGGATTGTGCTTGCTCCTGCCGATGTGCATGATGCAAGAGCCACGATCTTGATTCACGAACTGGCTCACATTCGGCGAGGGCACTCATGGGACAAACTGCTGTGTGAGTGTACTTGCCGCATGCTTTGGTTCCTCCCCTTTGCATGGATGCTCCGACAAGATTTAGCCGATGTGCATGAATTTGAAGCCGACCGTGCTGTGCTTGGGACAGGTGTCAACCTCAAGGAATACAATGAACTGCTGATAAGAAATGCCGTCCGTACAGGTTTGCAGCCTGTTGGGAATGCATTCAACGAAAGTAAAACTAAAAAACGTATGGTGATGATGTTCAAAAAGAAATCTGCCAAACTAGTGGCACTCAAGGCACTTTATCTGTTGCCACTCATCGCATTTGCTGTCACGGCATTTGCCAAACCTCAGATAGCGGACGAAATCGAAGAGACCATCACTCAAACTCCACTCGACATCCTCCCACAGGCGGAAGCAGCACAGGCTGTATCAGGTTTGAACGATTTAACACCAGAGAAGCCCAATGCAGAGAATTTAGTGCCAGATGACACTCTCAATGCCACTCACCAAGAGGTGACCAACGTATTGCTGGTCATCAACAACAATCCTGTCAATCTGGATGAAAGAGGGAAACTCGCTCCCCTTTACGCCGATGCCCAAGAGGGAGGCCAAGCGGCTGTCACTCTTTCCATTATTCGGACGTGGCATGGAGAGGAATGTGCCCAGATGGCCAACATCGACACAGCAAACATCAAGGAGATCAGGATTCTGACAGAAGTTCCAGGCAGCGTCATTTGGGGAGAAAATGGAAGAAATGGTGTCATTGAAATCCAGACGAAAGACATATGTGATAGGTATCAAACATTGAGAGCTGGCGACGTCATTTTCGGAAAAGTATGGTCGGAAGAAGACTCTGCTTCATTCGTGCTCCTCGAGAATGCCAAGGTGTGTGAGGTGATAGAAGGAGGTCATGTTGTAGGAAAACCTGTCATCACAGACAAGAAGGGTCATTTCAGAATGCAAATCACCAACCCTGCCAACAAAATACGCATCTCACGAGACGGCTATAGCGATCTCATCTCGTCCATTCGTAATCGTTATGCATATTATCAGATATACAGAAAGGACTACTTCACAGTGAAGGCAGGTGACATAGTGACAGGAGAAGCACGTGATGGCAGTGAAACTCTCCCTGATGTGTATATAGCTGAGATAGATGGTGTTGGCAATGTCATCAATTATACCAAAACTGATGCTTCCGGCAAGTTCTCTCTGAGAATATCCGATCCCAAGCATCGGCTCGAAGGACGAAAAGAGAACTATACCGCCCAATCGGCTCCCATCCACAAGGGGAACAATCGCATCTTCATGGATTCTGTTTTTCCTGGTCAACTCGAAAACATCCAAGGTTTGGGCATGGACGGTGGGCTTCTCACCATCAATGGACAGATTGTCCAGAAGATTGTCCTTGAGGACGACGTATACACCGTTTTTCCCCCTCCAGTTCAATCTTCAGAAGCAGCACCCGCCTCTCCTGAAGAATTCGAAGGCCTAATCCCGTTTCCCGCCAACTTTGAAAGGTGAAGCTACAGAAACCCCTTGCAGATGTTAAGAAGCGGGCTACTCGTCAACAAGAGCATAGTGCTGCAATTATATTTTGAAAGTTTAGAATTATTTTTTGAAAGTTTCAAAATATTTTTTCAAACTTTAGAAATTTATTTTGAAACTTTCAAAAAAGAAAAAGAAGGAAGGATTTTTGAATTTTGCATGGGTGTCCCATCAAATGAAGGAGGAAGAATGAGATACAATCATCAAAATTCCGTAACTTTGCAACCGCAACAACAATCAAAACATAAAACAATGAGAAAGATATTATTCCTTATCGCCTTGCTTGCCTCAGTGCAGGCATCATGGGCACAGAAGACAAAACGAATACCGCCCCAAGGGAGCATCACTATGGAGATTCCCGAAGAATGGGGAAACATCGAGTATGAAGATTTGAGAGAATTGCCTGAATCAAAACTCTGCGATGATTCCACGACCATCCGTGTGCTCATCCTCAATTATGTGCCAGAAGCGGGCAAGACTTTGACGGTCTCTTTCGTCCCAATAGATTTCGACAAGGATGATTATTACAAGACTTTTGATGTCTTGCCAAACGGCACTTCATGCTTCAAACTGCATCCGTGCTTCCCTCTGACCATTTGGATGAGATTGGGCAAGGGGGAGTATTTCCCGCTTCTGATAGAACCAGGGAAGGACTGCAACATCATGATGGACTTGGAGAAGGGTGGCACAGATCCATGTGTGGCCTTCAAGGGTGCGCTCGCAAAGACCAACTATGAGCTGAACGTATTGGGTGGAAAAGACTTGATTACTCATGACAAAAGTGATGCCTACTTTGACTCCATCATCGTGGCAGGACTCAACCCAATGGATGTATTCCTTCGACAAAGGAGCAAGGATGATGACAAGATAGAGAACTGCGGGTATAGCGGAGCTACAAGAGATTGGCTATGGATGAGGGCTGAATCGGAATATCAAAGACAAAAACGCAACTTTGACATTTATTTTGCCAAAAAGGTTCATAAAGATATGGAATCTGCGGGAAGCATTCTCATGAACAACAAGTACACGAGAAGCATGGTTGGGAACACAAGGTCTTCTGACTTGCTTTCTTTCGTGGCAACTTCAAGCAAACTGACCCTTTGCCCACACTATGAGGAGGTGTGGACAGGTATCCACTCGAAGGACGATAGGAACTTCTCTAGTTTCATCCAGGATTTGTACTCGCTTCATTGGGCTGTGAACTACAATGAGCAAGAATCGTACGAGGCGGGGCAGAAGTGGGCTGATAAAATCACCGATCCAACCATGAAGGCCTTCTATCCCATTGCAGCCAAACGATGGAACGACTATGTGGAGAGCATCAAACGTATTCCCCACATTCATTATGATGAGCATGGTGATTGGTATGACAAAAACCAGAAGGAGAAGCTATTGGAAGATTATCGTGGAAAGAATGTTGTGTTCCTTGTCTATAACAGAGATAATGAGCAGGCACTCAGCGAACTGGAGGAGATTGACCCCATCATGGCTAAAACCAACAGTCGAAAGATGGTGTTCATCCACATCGACACCAATTTCATGGGTGTGAGAGGGTGGCTCCAATCAGCACGCCGCTGGCATGGAGAACACTATGGAGGTAAACGCTCACGCTATGATTCCATGTTCGACAATCATGGGTATTCAGCCTCAGGCATCCTTTATGAACTACATGCTCCAGATGGCGCCACCACACTCTCAACAACTGACAAGAAGGAGGCGCTTGAAGCCATCAAGAGGCTGCGATAGCCGAAAAGCAATCCTCAATCAGTTGGATGATTTGAGAGAAAGTTGGGCAGGAGTGATGAGAAAAATGATATTTTTTGTAAATTTGTGGCGTTTTTCAACTTAAGTATTCCTATTTTCTTGCGTATATAGGGCAGAAACATCTCAAAACGACATGGACAAAACAACCTTCGAACAAACGGCAGCGCGACTCCGTCCTCTCATTCTCCGTATCGGGCGTGACTTCTTCGGCTCGATGGACGATGCAGAGGACGTGGCACAAGAGACGCTGGTGCAGTTGTGGCGATATTGCCAGCAACTGGACGAGAGCCGCAATGTGGAGGCTTTGGCTGTGAGAGTGGCGAAAAACTGCTGTGTGAACCTGAAACGACGACAACACATGACCTTCGTGAGGGGAGAGGAGCAGTTGAGAGGAGCGGCAACACTTTCGTTGCATCCTTCGCCCCACGAAGAGATGGAGGAGCAAGAGCGCATCAATGCCTTGGACGATGCCATCAGTCACCTGCAACCTCGTGAACGACAACTCTTTGAGATGCGGCAGATGGAAGGGCTCTCGACAGAGGAAATCGCACAGCAGACGGGCATTCCGAAAGCATCGGTGCAGAGCATGATAGCGATGGCAAGAAAGAAATTGTTTAACGACATGACAAGGAGGATGAAAGCATGAAAACAAAGGCAATCAACCAACTCATTGACAAATATCTGGAAGGCAAGACCTCACCTGAAGAAGAACGCCAGCTTGCCATCGAGGTGAACCGCCCTAATGCTCCTGAGGAGTGGAAGGTCATCGCCGAGATGTTGGGTGAACTGACGCTGGGTGAAGCCCTCTACGACGAGGAGATGGCCAAGCGGAAATACCATCCCATCCGCCGCTATATAGGATGGGGCGTTGCTGTGGCAGCCTGTCTGACTTTGTGGTTTGTGCTGGGCAAGTTGGGTTATCTCTCCCCTCGGCAAGAGACGGAATCGCAAATCGCGCAACAACCCACACGGGTGGAGAAGCCTGAGAAGAAAGAGGTGCCGACGGTGCTGACTCCAGCCACGCCTGTGGTGGAGGAACAAGTGGCCTACACACCTCCCACAAAACGCATGAAGCGGAATCCTCGCAAACAGCATGTTCCTGTGGTGGAAGATGTGCTACCCACCAACGCAACGGAACTGGCAGCGAATGAAGCCGTCCCTGTTGTGGAGGAATTGCCAAAAGTGAGCGAGGAAGAACTGGCGCAGGTGGAGAGGGAGTATAAGATGTGGCAACTGAAACAGGCTATTTTGGACGAGAAGATAGAAATGGAGATTGCTACGGAGAAGTTGAACAGAAGGTATGAGGAGTATCTCTTGGCAAATAGGAATAATATTGAAATATAACCATTAAAATAGAAAAGAATATGAAGACAAACATCATCCGTTGTGCCACGCTGTTGGTGGTGTTGGCATTGAGCCTGAACGCATCAGCTCAGAAGAATGTGCTCAAGGCATTTGAGAAGTTCAAGAACTCGAATGGAGTGACCGTTACGAATATGGTTCGTGAACAGGGCAAGACTAAAACGTCCAGTCCTTGGCGATGCAACATCGTGGAGTTCAAAGTGTTTGGAGGGGCTGGATATGTCTCCAAAATCAAGGAACTGCAAGATGCATTCGAGCAGGACAGCCAAGACGCTGATGTGACCTACTATGGTCAGATGAATGGACTCCCTGAGAATGCCTCTGAGGAAGCGAAGGCGAAGTACAAGAAGACCATCGTGCGCTACAATGATGAAGATGCCCCCATCGTGATTGGGGAGAACACGACCTACAATGTGCTGATGATTCGCAGCAACTCCAAGGAGCATCCCCAGAACCGCATCGTGGTGGCGATGGAGTGGAAAACAAATGAAAAGCCAGGCTGGATTGGTCATCTGTATGAGATTGAGGGGCCAAGTAACTTGGTAAGGGCTGCTACGGAAACCGCTGCTGGCGAGAATGTGGAGGTGGATGACTTCATCACTCGCATGTACTTCTATCGTGACAACTACACGAAGGGGAGCGATGACGATAGGGCATTGCTGATGAGTATGTTGACTTATTTGACCGCCCATGCACCGATGGCGTCGGAGAATGAGAAAGCTGTGGCTCGTTCAATCCTTGGAGAAATGGGGCAGGACAATGGTGAAGTCTCACCCACGATGGTCATGAATCAGAATTTCATCTTACAGTGCCTTCAGGTGTTGGAGCCAAAACAAGAGTTTATGGCAATTGATCGATTGGTGATGGAACGTCTGGATAGCTATTACCAGGAATGGAGAAGGGAAACCATTCTTCATCAGCAGCAACAGGTACTGAACCGTATGGCAGAGTATATCCGTGCCCAGCAGGCAAAGGGTATGAGTGAGGCCACTTTCAATCAGGTTGTCGCTTCTCTTGGAGAATGGAAATCCCATTGTACGATAATTGCTCAAAAGGACTTCATCTCTGGTCTGCTCACCACGATGGAGCGAAAACAGAACGGGATGGAGTGACAAACCAAACATAAATCGGGGACATCATATGATGTCCCCGATGTTGTTTTTACAAGAAAGAAAAAGGTTACTCTTCCTCTTCGTCTTCCTCATCATCACCGCCCAGCATGCCAGATACAAATTCCTCAGCCTTCTTCTGGGCGACTTCTTGGAATTTCTCTAAGGCTTTCTGCACACGCTCCTCTTCTTCCTTGGTAGGCTCGTAGTCTTCTGCTTCCTTTTCCAATGCAGCAAACTTAGTCTCGAATTCTTGACTAAAGCTCTCCAAATCATCCAGACTTTCTGCCTTCTCCATCTTTTCAGTTGCCTCCTCAATCAGTGAGACAGCCTTGTCCACAGGGGTGTTGGATGTACATGCGGCCAAGAAAAGTGAAGCAAATGCTACCACTGTAATCAAAAATTTTTTCATATAAAATAGGTTTTGGATGTGTGCCTACTCCCTTTCAAGCGTTTCGGCTGCCTCTTTGTTCTACTTATTTATATAGGTATCTTCTAATGCTACGTTTTGGGGTCTTCTCAAACTCCTGTTTCTGTACCTCAATGGAAGCGATGTTGGCGAAGGCAGGGAGGTAGGAGTTGATTTGCCGCTTGTAGGTGTCGAGGTTTTGAAGGAGGGTGTCGTGGGTGAGGCCATGTCGTTCGAGCGCTGGTTCGCTCACATAAACAAGTGCCACGAGTTTCTCTCCACGTTGCACCACCAGACTCTCCTCGAAGAGGGTGTGGGTCATGATGGCATCTTCAATCTCCTCGGGATAGACGTTCTGTCCGTTGGCTCCCAAGAGCATGGTCTTCTTGCGGCCACGAATGAAGATGTTGCCGTTCTTGTCGATGGTGCCGAGGTCGCCCGTGTGAATCCACCCTTCTTCATCGATGGTATCCAGCGTCTCCTGCTCGTTCTTGTAGTAGCCAAGCATGACGTTCATGCCTTTGGCGAGAATCTCACCAGGGGTGTGCTGTGGGTCAGGTGAATCGATTTTCACTTCCATGCGTGGTGCCGACTTGCCACAAGAGCCCACAGAGAAGAGCTTCCAGTCTTCGTAGCCGATGATGGGACCACATTCTGTCATGCCGTAGCCGACAGTATAGGGGAAATGAATCATGTGCAGGAAGTCTTCCACTTCTTTGTTGAAGGCCGCTCCACCAATGATGCACTCGTAGAAACGTCCTCCCAAGGCCGCATAGAGCTTGTTGCGAATTTGACGATAGACCACTTCGCGCAGGATGGGAATGGCTGTGAGGGCACGGATATGACGTGTACGCAGGATGGGAAATATCTGCTTCTGCACAATCTTCTCCAAAATGAGAGGCACAACGATGACCACCACAGGCTTGATCTCGTTGAAGGCCTTGATGACCACATGGGGAGATGGGGTCTTGGTGAGGAAATGGATGTGGCAGCCAATATTGAAGGCGAAAAAGAAATCGTAGGCAAATCCATACATGTGAGCCAAAGGCAGGATGGAAAGCGTGTTGTCGCCAGGTTTGAAGTCAAGCACCTCGTCGGCAAAGTGGCAGTTGGACCAAATGGAACGGTAGGGGAGCATGACTCCTTTGCTTCGTCCTGTGGAACCACTGGTGTAGCTGAGCAGGGCAAGGTCATCGGGATTCTCACGGAAGAAGTGTACATCGGATGGTTGAAGGTCGTTAAATGCCTCCATATCAATGGATAACGGCTCTTCTCGCATGGTGAAGTTGGCGATGTTGAGGATGCGTGCTTGGAGTCCCTGGGCGTATTTCTCTCCACAGATGATGAGGACAGACTCGGAATGGTTGTAGATGTTCTGAATCTGTTCGATACTGAATTCAGAGAGGATGGGTACGACAACAGCTCCATAGCTGAAAGCGGCAAAGAAGGAAAGAGCCCAGTGGGCATTGTTCTTGTCGCACAAGGCAATCTTGTTGCCAGGCTCGATGCCCAACTGCTTGAACAGTTGGTGGAGGCGGGCGATCATCTTTGCGGTATCACCATAGGTGTAACTCTCGCCTGTACCATAGTTGGTGACACAGGGACGTTCCCAATTCCGTTGGAGCGTAGTCTCCATCATGCCGATGATGGAGGTGTCGGTGGGCTGGAATACTCTATATTTTGCTTTAGCCAAAACGTTACTTTGTTTTTTAGGTTATACTTCTTTTTAGCTGCTCTGGGCGTGCTTAGTCCATGTGGAACATCTCAGGCAGAGGAATGGATACAGGACTATTGTCGGGGTTGGTCTCCATGATGTCGGCCATGTATGCCCACCACTTCTGACAAATCTCTGTGCCGCCCAGGTCTTGACTGCCGCCCTCTCCCTCCAACTCTTGGTAGGCGAAGAGGATATTGGTGTCTTCGTCGAGGTAAATGCTATAGTTGCGTACACCACTTTCTGTGAGCAAAGCTTTGAGCTCAGGGAACAGGTTGGCGTGACGACGCTTGTATTCTTCTTTGCATCCTGGTTTCAGGAACATCTTAAATGCTTCTCTTTTCATCTGATTTGTTAGATTTATGGGTTGATTGGTTAGAGTATCTGCAATCCATCGATATTGGTAGGCGGCTCTGGCTGCTTGCGTTGTTTGGTCGGCTTGACCATCAGCTTCTCGTTCTTGCGCAGGTTGTTTTCCGCTTCGAGCAGAGCGATGCGTGCCTCCAACTTCTGAATGGTAAGTGTCTGTTGCTGGAGGGTCATCTCAAGACGAACGACGCGTGCCTCTAAGTTCTCATCCACCTCTTCCTCTTCGTCGGCAGGAACCACCGTCTTGGATTTGAGATAATCTTTTCCATTGAGGGTAAGAACCTCTCTGTCCTTACGGACATCTCCCCCATGATGGGGAGATCCATTCGGCTTGTTTCCGACCGACTTCCTGACCGTATGGTCGCTCTCCCCATTGCGGGGGAGGGGTGGGGAGAGGGGCTCTTCTTCAATAACCACTACCTCGTTTTGGGGCATCGGTACATCGAAGCCATCTGCATCTTCCACGAGCACGATGCCTCCAGGACGGAAAGCCGTGATTTTGCCTCCTCCCACATCGTTCAGAAATCTTACTTTATCGCCTATTTTCATCGTCGATTGAAGTTTTTGGTATGCAAAAGTAATAAAAATGTGGCAAGAATGAAAAAAAATGGATAACTTTGCAGCGATTTTTCATGCGTAAGAGGAGTTTTAGGGGCTGATTTTGATTTTTTGCGCATATAATATAATAATGTGTAATGAAGAAGAACTATTATCGCATTGCCATCGAACGGTATTTCAGCACACCGGTTCCGTATTTCTTGATTGGGACGGTTCCTTTGATGTTGTATGGCTACTATGAGAGCGACTTATGGTTCTGGGTGGGAATGGTGCTGACCTTGGCTGTTTTTGCTGTGAACCACTTCTTGATGCATTCGCTCACTCGCGCATTTGGACTGTATGCCACGAAGCGTCAGGTGGATTATGTGAGCCACTTTTGTGTGAGTAAGGATGATGTCTTTTCCGAACAGGAGGTGCATACGCTGATGAGTATGATCGCAGATCAATCGGACAATGCGAAAATCAGCATTGAAGACTACATCAACTATATCAATCATCAGTTGGAAGAAAAATCGAATAAGGGGAATGCCGAAGCGACCTATTGGCTGGCGATGTATCATCGCTTGTTGGGCGAAACAGACAACCACAATGTGGTGGCACGTGAACTGATTGAAAAATCTGCCAATATGGGTTCTGAACGTGCCAAAAAGTTACAGAAGAGAGCCCAAAAGTGGGTTTAAATGCCCATTTTGGTGAAAAAAATGCTGTAAAGTTTTGCTGTTACAGTTTTTTGCCGTAATTTTGCCGACCGTTGGGAAAATCCCAGCGGTTTTAACTTATTAATTATAAACATTTTCTAAAAAAGAATTGTAATGATTATCGTACCTGTAAAAGAAGGTGAGAACATTGAGAGAGCTCTCAAAAAGTTCAAGAGAAAAGCCGAGAAGACCGGCATTATTAAAGAAGTTCGCACGCGTAAGCAGTATGACAAGCCATCTGTTGTGAAGCGCATCAAGATGCAGCACGCTGTGTATGTGAACCAGCTCCGTAGAGAGGAAGAATAAGCCCTTTTGACGGCAGAATGACCCGGAAAAACGGGTAAATTAGAAAGATTAACAAAGTTTTCAGTCGAAAATTTTGTCGTTTCGCGAAAATGTCGTAAATTAGTCGCAGAAAACGATGAAACATGGAACTGTGGACTGATTCATTCCTGGAATATCTGAGGTCGGAACGAAATTATTCACCGGCAACAGTAGAGTCCTATGCGAAGGACTTGTCAGCGTTTCAGGAATTCCTTGAGGAACAATCCCCAGATGTCTCATGGACGGCCGTGCAGGCCGATGACCTGAGAGAATGGGTGATTTTCATGATGGATGAGCAGAAGCTCTCTGCCGCCTCTGTCAACAGGAGATTGAGTGCTATGCGCACTTTCTACAAATACCTGCGCAGGGTGGGGCGAGTGGACATCAATCCGATGGAAAAGGTGGTCGCTCCCAAGAAGAAACGTTCGCTGCCTTACTATGTGAGAGAGGCGGACATGGATCGATTGTTGGAATTGACCTCAGAGGACAAAAGTTTCAAGGGCATCCGAGACAGATTGATCTTGATGATGTTCTACGAGACAGGAATCAGACGCGCAGAACTGCTAGGCATGACAGATGCAAGTGTGGATTTGTCGGCAAGGCAGGTGAAAGTGACGGGAAAGCGCAACAAGCAGCGCATTGTTCCGTTTGGCGAAGAACTGGAAAAAGAAATACGTGCCTATCAGGCGGTTCGTGACGAAACGTTAGGTGCACATGCGTTTCCAGCTCTGTTCGTGACGGACAAGGGAATGGCGATGAAAGTATCGCAAGTGGCGAAAGTGGTGAAGGACGGTCTTTCGATGGTCACCACCATCAAGAAAAAAAGTCCGCACGTGCTACGTCATTCGTTTGCCACAGCAATGCTGAACCACCATGCAGATCTGACTTCCATTCAGAAACTGCTGGGACACGAGAGTGTCGCGACCACCGAAATTTACACCCATGTCTCATTCGAAGAACTGAAAAGTGAATACAAAAACGCGCATCCGCGCAAGTGAGATATCATTTTATTGTTCAACTTAAACATTGATGACTATGGACATTAACATCAAAACGATTAAATTCGACGCAACAGATAAGTTGCAAGAATTCATCCAGAAGAAAGTTGGTAAACTGGACAAGTATTGCAACGAAATAAGAAAGGTAGAGGTGTCATTAAAGGTCGTGAAACCTGAGACGGCAATGAACAAGCAGGCAAGCATCACTGTAGGCCTGCCAAAGACGGAACTTTTTGCCGAGAAGATTTGCGACACATTTGAAGAAGCAGTCATGGAATCGCTCGCTGCAATTGAAAAACAGCTGGGCAAATACAAAGAAAAACAGGCAAATATTTAAAAAAGTCTGGAAAAAAGTTTTGCATTTGAAAAATAATGCCTAAATTTGCAGCCGTTTCGCATGGATTCGTCTGTGCGAACGGTTCTTAAGCCTCTTTAGCTCAGTTGGCCAGAGCACGTGATTTGTAATCTCGGGGTCGTTGGTTCGAATCCGACAAGAGGCTCAAAAAAGAGAGATACACATTATATATAATATATAGAAGTGTAAAGGCTGTTATAGCTCAGCGGTAGAGCACTTCCTTGGTAAGGAAGAGGTCCTGAGTTCAAGTCTCAGTAACAGCTCTCTCACAAAAAGGAGAATAGACAAAACAAATTTATAAC
>JAFZVN010000026.1 GCA_017617805.1 Bacteroidaceae bacterium
CCTAATAATTTTTTGATTATGAAGAACAAGGAACTTTGGAAGGCAATCATTCAGATTGCGGTATCGATTCTGACGGCAGTCCTCATCAAGGAAGATACTTTTCCAGTTCTTTCAGGGATTTGCCTCGATTCAGCTTGAAATAGGTTTCGCGGAGACCTTCAAGCCAGAGGGAGGAATTGTTTTCCGCAAAGCGGCGGGACTGTTCGAAGGATTTGCAGGCCTGACGATAGAGTTGGGTGATGGCTGCTTTCTGACGAGCATAGGAGGGGTCACGCAAAGGAAGATTGAAGCGTGCGTATGCCACATGAGCCTCATGAAGATGGATGCTGCCAATGGCAGCATAGGCTTCAGCATCGTCGGCTTGGATATCCAAACACTTCTGGTAGGATGCCAACGCCTCCTCATAACGTTCCAAAAGCTGCTGTTCTGTGCCAGCCATATACCAATAGTCACGTCGCTCAGGATGGAGGGATGTCATCCGCAACACTTTCTGCAATGCCTGGTCGTACAGACCCACATCAGTGTAGTGCTTCACCAAGGTGATGAAGAAGTACTCAACGTCTGGATAGGCTTCAAAACCTTGTTCCAACAAACGCACCTGTTGAGCTGTGTCACCCAATTGCACAGCGGTCTTGCTGCCGATTTCCAAGAGTTGAGGACGGAGTTGCTCATCTTTCAGACTTTCACTGAGATAAGACTCAACAGCTCCATAATTGCTCGAACCAAATGCACTCAGCACAGCCAGCACAGATGCCTCGGTCATATCGTCAGGATCAGCCACAATGGTAGCACCTTTTGAATCACGAAAAACGTCTGACGATTTGGTCTGAACATAAAGATTGATGAAGCGGAAAGCATCAGCGTATGCCTTCCGTTTGTAGTAGAATTTACCACCTCCCAAGAGGTTCTTTCGATAAGGAAGAAGCGTCTGCTGCACTGCCCCACGCCATCGGGTCTGGGCTTTCTTTCCCTCTGCCACACGTTTGGCCATCGCCACTTGTTCGAGGCTGTCACACTTTAGCCCCGTCATATAGATGTCGTAAATATAATTGAAGTATGCGACAGTGTCTGGACGATTGTTGAGGTAGATTTTCCGATTTTCCTCTCCGATGAGTTCATTGAGGGCATCGACCTGATATTTGTACAATTGTGGGTCGGCTGCCGCTTCAGGGTATTGCTGGATGGCTTCAAGAAGTCCCTTTCGCGCCTGCGTATAGTTCTTTTCCTTCATGCTGGTGCGATAGGCCTTCACGATGCTCGACCGCTTATAAGGCTTGTCAGCGGCTTGCGTGGGCAAAAAGAATGCACAATGTATCACGCATAATAGAGCCAACGCTTTGTATAGAGATGGAAATTTATGCATAATACATTGTGCGGAGAAATGATAAATATGAATTAGTTAAACCACTTCACGTAGCAGAAGTCCTGACGGTGAGGCAGGTCTGCGTTCTTAGGATACATACGGTATGCCACCTTGAAGCTGCCAGCCGTAGGAATCGTGTGGATGCCTTCGAAGGTGTAGAGGTTGCCCTCACGCTTCGTCACCTTGAACTCTTCCACCTGACTGATGTGCTCACGGCCTTCCTCGTCACGATAAATCGTCACGAGTTCGAAGCCAATGGCATCGTCAAGTCCCTGTTCGTCAATCACATACTTCACCTTATACTTCTTACCAGAGAGCACATCGCCCTTGATCATTTCCTCTTCCTTCTCACAGGAAACGACGCTGATGTAGTCCCAACGTGAAGCCACCAATTCCTTCCATGCAGCAATGTCCTTCGCCTTCTTAAAGTTGTCGGCAAAGAGCGCCTTGCGACGTTCTGCCAATGGGCAGTAGAACTTGGTGAAGTAGTCATCGAGCTGACGCTTCATCGTGTAATGTGGTGCAATCTGTGCGATAGAGTTCTTGACGGTCTGGATCCAGCCCTCAGAGTACCCCTTCGAGTTGCGTGCATAGTAGAGAGGCAGGATTTCATTCTCGAGCAGCGAGTAGATGGTGGCTGCATCGAGCTGGTCTTGCTGCTCCTGATTTGGGAAGGTGCGCTTGTCGGTGAGTGCCCATCCTGCGCCCTCACGATAGCCTTCGAGCCACCAGCCGTCCAGCACGGAAAGGTTGACAACACCGTTCATGAGCGCCTTTTCGCCAGAAGTACCTGAAGCTTCGAGTGGACGAGTTGGAGTATTCATCCAGATGTCCACACCAGTCACCAAGCGACGAGCCAACTTCATGTCGTAGTTCTCAAGGAAGATAATCTTGCCCAAGAACTCAGGACGGCGGCTGATCTCGTAAATCTTCTTGATGAGACCCTGGCCTGCTCCATCGGCTGGGTGAGCCTTACCTGCAAAGAGGAACTGAACAGGATAGTTGGGGTTGTTGACAATCTTGGCAAGACGGTCGAGGTCTGAGAAAAGGAGGTGAGCACGCTTGTATGTGGCAAAGCGACGTGCAAAGCCAATCGTGAGCGCGTTGGGGTTGATTTTCTCCACGATAGACACGATGCGAGAAGGGTCACCCTGGTGCTTCAACCAATCCTCCTTGAAGGCCTTCTTGATGTATTCAATCAGTTTCGATTTGAGGGCAAGACGAGTGTTCCAGATTTCCTGATCTGGCACGTTATAGATAGCCTCCCAAATCTTCTCGTTCGACTGGTCAGAAAGGTGAGACTTATCAAAGTTCTTGGCATAGAGAGACTTCCACTCAGAGGCAGTCCATGTTGGCATGTGAACACCATTGGTCACATAGCCCACGTTGTCGAGTTCCTCTGGGAAGTAGCCCTTCCAGATGCCGTTGAACATGTCCTTAGACACCTTACCATGCAGCCAGCTCACGCCATTCACCCAAGAACAGGTGTTGCAGGCAAACGTGGACATGCAGAAACGCTCACCCTTGTCGTCAGGATTCACACGACCCATTCCCATGAAGTCGTCCCAGCTGATGCCGAGCTTCTCAGGATACTGACCCATGTACTTGCCAAAGAGCGCCTCGTCGAAATAGTCGTGACCTGCTGGCACAGGGGTGTGAACGGTATAGAGAGAAGAAGTACGAACCACTTCGAGTGCCTCGTTGAAGGAAAGGCCACCTTCCACATATTCCACCAAACGCTGCACGTTGGCAAGGGCTGCGTGACCCTCGTTGCAGTGGATGATGTCTTTCTTGATGCCGAGCTTGTTGAGCAAAAGGACGCCACCGATACCCAGCAGAATCTCCTGCTTCAGACGGTTCTCCCAGTCGCCACCATAAAGGGCATGGGTGATGGAACGGTCGTACTCAGAGTTCATGTCGTTGTCGGTGTCGAGCAAATAGAGCTTCACACGACCCACATTCACGCGCCAAACGAGGGCATGAACCGTATAGTTGTTGTAAGGAACGTCAATCACCACCTGATTGCCTTCAGCATCCAACTCACGCTCGATAGGCAGGGTTGGGAACACCTGAGCCTCGTAGTTGGCCACCTGCTGGCCCTCCATCGAGAGCGTCTGAGTAAAATAACCGTAGCGATAGAGGAAACCAACAGCACAGAAGTCGATATTGGAATCAGAAGCCTCCTTCACATAGTCACCAGCCAAGATGCCAAGACCACCAGAGTAAATCTTCAGCACGTGGCTCAAACCATACTCCATGCAGAGATAAGCCACCGAAGGACGGTTCTTGTCAGGCTTCACGTCCATATAGGTACGGAAATCCTTATAAACCTTATTGATACGTTCTACAATCTTCTTGTCGGAAGCGATAGTCTCAAGCTTCTCATAGTTCATGCGGCCAAGGAAGAGAACAGGATTCTGCTGAACCTCGTGCCAAAGTGAGGAATCCATATCATTGAAGATATGACCGACTTCGTTATTCCATGACCACCACATGTTGTGAGCTATCTCGTTCAGAGGCTCAAGAGCCGCAGGAACGGACGATCTAACACTAATCTCACGCCAATTTGGATTGTTGGCGTTGCTTGCTTGAATTCTCATAATTATATATATATTAGATATTATTCTTTATTATTTAACTCTCTCGTCGCGTTTGGCAAGCGCCTTGCTGTATGCTTCGTAGTAATACTTGATGAAGTGCTTCCAAAGCGCCTTTTCAGCCACCTTCTCCGCATTCTTGCGAGCAGCATTCACCTCCTTCTTGTTCATCTTGGAGAACCTCAGGACTGTGTCACGGATGGTGTCGCTCACTTCATCAAAGTTGTAATCAGAACGGTGTATCGTCTTCACACCATCCTCAATCTCGCTCACTCCACCCTTCAAGCTGTTTGCCCAGATGCCGAAACCAGCCAAATCGGTAGTAATGCAAGGCACATGGAACGCCACAGACTCTGTAGGTGTGTAGCCCCAAGGCTCGTAATAGGATGGGAAGATGGTCAAATCCATGCCAATCAGCACATCATAGTAATGTTTGTTGAAGATGCCATCCGTGCCATCCAAGTAGCAAGGTACGAAGATGACCTTCACCTTGTCTTCTGGACGGTTGTACATATCGAGCCAGTTCATCTGCCCCAACACCTTATCGTTTTCCTGTTCATGCAGCACATGCGTGATGCGTGGGTCGCCAATGGCACCATATTTCACAGGATTATGCTTCTTGGAAGACAACGCCACCTTCAAATCCATGCGAGCCTCCTTCATCCATGCAGGCACCATCACGAAGGCCAGCACGTTCTTCTCCAGGCGGTCATCCCAACGCAGACGGTTCATCGCATCAATATACACGTTGATGCCTTTGTTCTGATATTCATATCGACCGCCAGTGGTGATGATGATGGTGTCATCGTCCAACTCTGTGCCCATCAGCGTATTTGCCACCTTCAGGAGGGTTTCACGCGCTTTCGCCCTTGCCTCGTTGAATTTCGTCGCAGGGGATGGCACAAAGTCATTCTCAAAACCATTCATCAGAATCTCATCAGCAGGCTTGTCGAGCAGTTCCGTACATTCTCGGCCTGTGATTTCGCTCACCGTCGTAAAGCAATCCACGTGCCAAGCAGCCTGCTTCTCTACCGAGTGTTTGGATTCCACACCCAGTTCCGAAGCCATTTGGTCGCCGTTATAGGCAGGAAGATAATCATACAGCGGCTTGTTGTTGCCTGCGATAGAACGTCCTATGGTAGTAGCATGGGTCGTGAAGATGGTGGCCACCTCAGGCACATACTTCTGCACATAGAGCGCTGCGAGACAAGTCTGCCACTCATGTGCCTGGAACACCACATTATCCTCCTTGGTCAAACCGAAGAACCTGTAGTAGCTCTCCACCACCTTGCCTGCTGCCCACGAGAACATCAGGCTCTCGTCATAATCACCATAAGCGTTCAGCGAATTGACTCGGAAATTCTCCCAAGCCCAAGCGAATATCTCATTCCGTTGCTCAAAAAAAGGTTTGAAATCCACCAAGATGGCGATGGGTTCTCCAGGCACCTGCCAACGTCCCACACGAAATGTGACGCCGTCATATTCCTGCGCACTCTGCCTCCACTTCGCAAGCAAAGTTTTGCTCTCCTTGAAAAGGGGATTCTTTTTACCTTCCCAAAAGTCGGGACCGATGAAAAAGACTTTGTCTGTAAGTTTTTCCTGAAGCGTCTTTGCACGCGTAGATAATACTGTATATATACCACCTACCTTATTGCAGACCTCCCAACTTGATTCAAAAATGTATTGTGGTTCCTGTACCTTTTTAGCCATAAATAGAACGAAATACTTTTACCTTATAAAAAAACTAATCGGCTGCAAAGGTACTGATTTATTTTTATTTAGGAAATATTTAGACTGAAAAACATACATAGAAACATCAAAAAAGATGGATGCAGCGATTAAACCTTCTATTTTTCCCATCGTCTTATCAAGTGTAAAGCAAGAAAATTAGACGGCAACGCCTATCTTAATAACCAACAACTCAAACAATTTATTAGTAAAATTCATCAACCAAAACTTTTAACGACACAAGCAGTATGAAAAAGTTATTTCTGACCATGATGGTGGCAATGATTTCGCTCACCTCATTTGCACAGTTCGGTGGCGGCGGACAGCGCCGCGAGTTCAAACCTGAAGACATCGCCACACGCAGAGCAGACCAGGTGAAAGAGGCTGCCAAGACGACTGACGAGCAGTACAAGAAAGTGTATGACCTCTTCCTGAAGCAGGCTCAGGAGCAGCAGGCAAAGATGAAGGAGGCTCAGGAGAAGGGTGAACGTCAGCAGTTCGACCGCGAGGCCATGCAGAAGCAGCAGGAGGCTACCAATGCCGCTCTGAAGGAAATTCTGGGCGAGGCACAGTATGCCGAATATGAGAAGGCTCAGCAAGAGCGTCGCCAGCGCTTCGGACAAGGTGGCGGCGGCAGAGGCCAAGGTGGTGGTCGCCCAGGTGGTCGTCCAGGTGGTGAACGTCCACAGCAGAACCAAGGCACCAACATGTAATGCATTGCGCTTAAAACCAACTTGTATTATATTTAACAAGCACCCACAAGGCTCACGGGCTTTGTGGGTGAAATTTTTAGCATCCCATCCGTCATTTTGAGTACAAAACAAACTTTTTGAGAGAAAAACGTTATTTTTTTGCCGTTTTGTTTGTGAGTTTGATAGAAAAGTCGTTACTTTGCAGTCGAAATGATAATTTCAATTCAAATGACTAAGAAGTTTAACGCATATTGGTGGTGGCAGAACTTGGGATTCAAAAAATCGTAAGTCCATCGGTCATACCCCTATGCAGAACAAAAGCATAGCACAAAAAGAGCCTGTCGTACTTGCGATAGGCTCTTTTTAAGTTTAAGAAATAGTAAAACGTAAAATAATATATATATGAGTTATCAAGTAGATGAAAATGGCTTCTACGGACAGTTCGGCGGAGCCTACATTCCTGAGATTCTCTACAAGACGGTGGAAGATCTGAAGAAGGCTTACCTCCCCATCTTGGAGAGTGAGGAGTTCAAGCGTGAGTACTATGCCTTGCTGAAGGACTATGTGGGGCGTCCTTCCCCACTCTATCTGGCCAAGCGCATGAGCGAGAAGTATGGTTGTCAACTCTATCTGAAGCGTGAAGACCTGAACCACACTGGCGCTCACAAAATCAACAATGCCTTGGGACAGATCCTTTTAGCGAAGAAGTTGGGTAAGAAACGTATCATCGCTGAGACTGGCGCTGGTCAACATGGTGTGGCAACAGCCACTGCCTGTGCGTTGATGGATATGCCCTGCACAGTGTATCAGGGTGCGCTCGATGTACAGCGTCAGCACGTGAACGTGGAACGCATGAAGATGTTGGGCGCTACGGTGGTGCCTGTGGAGAGCGGCAATAAGACCCTGAAGGATGCCACCAACGAGGCGATCCGTGACTGGTGCTGCCATCCAGCCGACACCTTTTATATCATAGGAAGTACGGTGGGTCCGCACCCTTATCCGGATATGGTGGCTCGACTCCAGTCGGTCATCTCAGAGGAAATCAAATGGCAGCTCCAAGAGAAGATTGGTAGAGATTATCCTGACTATCTGATGGCTTGTGTGGGTGGAGGCAGCAATGCCGCTGGCACCATCTACCACTACATTGATGATGAACGTGTGAAGATTATCCTTGGAGAGGCTGGAGGTCTGGGCATTGATTCGGGTCAGACCGCAGCAAGCATGCAGGTGGGTACGGTGGGCATCCTGCACGGAAGCCGCATCAAACTGATGCAGACGGAGGATGGTCAAATCATCGAGCCATACTCCATCTCAGCTGGCCTCGACTATCCAGGCACTGGACCTATCCACTGCAACCTCTACGAGACAGGACGTGCACAAGTGCTCCCAGCCAACGACGATGAAGCCCTCGCAGCAGCCTATGAACTGACTCGCATGGAGGGTATCATACCAGCCCTTGAAAGTGCTCATGCTTTGGCACTCCTGCCCAAGGTGAAAGACCAGTTCACGAAGGACACGGTGGTGGTGCTCACGGTAAGTGGTCGAGGTGACAAGGACTTGGACACGTATTTGAGAGAAATGAATACTCTAAACTCTAAACCCAAAACTCTAAGCTAATGTTCACTTATCATACCGCCTCAAAAAAGATTTTGGGTGACCTCAATACCCCAGTGAGCGTCTATCTGAGAGTGCGCGATGCCTATCCGCAGAGCGCATTGATGGAATGCTCCGACTATCATGACGGCAAGAACTCACGTTCGTTCATCTGCCTTCATCCCATCGGCAGCGTGTCGGTGGAGCATGGTGTGGGCGTGATGAGATTCCCTGACGGAGAAGAAACTCAGACACCGATTACTGGTGGCGATGACACAGCAAAGCTCATCAATGATTTTCTCCATCAGTTCCACATCGAGGGAGCGCACAAGAGCGACTGCGGCCTCTATGGCTACACCACCTTCAATGCCGTGCGTTATTTTGAGCATATCGACGTGAAGGATGAGACACAAGCCAAGAATGATGCGCCCGACCTCCTCTACATTCTCTATAAGGATTACATCGTCTTTGACCACTTCAAGAATGAAGTGACCATCATCGAGCTGTTGGCCGATGGTGAGGAGGATGACCTCGATCAGTTGGAGCACGATGTGAACAACCGTCCCTATCAGCAATACGGTTTCCATCCTGTAGGCGACTGCACTTCCACCCTGACTGACGACGAGCATCGTGAGAATATCCGTAGAGGCATCAAGCATTGCCTGCGTGGCGACGTATTCCAAATTGTGCTCTCCCGCCGCTTCAAGCAGAAATACGAGGGTGATGATTTCAAGCTCTACCGAGCCCTCCGCAGCATCAACCCATCGCCCTACCTCTTCTACATGGACTTCGGTGGCTTCCGAATCTTTGGTTCTTCGCCTGAGACCCACTGCCGCATTGAAGATAGCAGAGCCTACATCGACCCCATCGCTGGCACTACCAAGCGCACAGGTGATGCAGAGCAAGACCGCCAGAACGCGCTCTACCTGAAGAACGACCCGAAGGAGAACGCCGAGCACGTGATGCTGGTTGACCTTGCCCGCAATGACCTCAGCCGCAACTGTCACGATGTGAAGGTTGACTTCTACAAGGACATGCAGTTCTATAGCCACGTCATCCACCTCGTGTCTCGTGTCAGTGGCGTCTTGAATGAAGGAGCTGATCCTGTGAAGGCTTTCATCGACACCTTCCCTGCTGGTACACTCTCTGGTGCCCCCAAAGTTCGTGCCATGCAACTCATCTCCAAATACGAGCCACACAATCGTGGTGCTTACGGAGGCTGTGTGGGCAGCATCGGATTCGACGGCAGTCTCAACCAAGCCATCACCATCCGCACATTCGTCAGCCGAAACAGCGAACTTTGGTTCCAAGCTGGTGGCGGCATCGTGGCGAAAAGCGATGTGGAGTATGAACTTCAAGAAGTGAACAACAAACTCGGCGCATTACGTAAAGCCATCAGCATCGCTGAAAAGCTTTGATAGAGTTGCAGAGTTGAAAATTGAAGAACTAAAGTTTCGATTATGAAAGTAGTAATTATAGATAATTATGACTCGTTCACGTACAACCTGAGTCATTTAGTGAAGGAACTTGGCGCCGACGTGACAGTATATCGCAACGACCAGTTCCAGATGGAACAGTTAGAGGCTTTCGACAAAATCATCCTCTCGCCAGGACCAGGCATTCCATCCGAGGCAGGTCTTTTGCTCAATGTCATCAAGGCATACGCAGGCAAGAAGCCCATTTTAGGCGTTTGCTTAGGACATCAAGCGATTGGAGAAAGTTTTGGTGGGCATCTGACCAACCTCTCCGAAGTCTATCACGGTGTGGCGACTCCAGCAACCATCATCGTCAAGGACTATCTCTTTGAGGGACTGCCTGAGCGCATCGAGGTGGGACGCTACCACTCGTGGGTGGTCGATACTGAGGGACTGCCCGACTGCCTTGAGGTAACCAGCGTCAGCGATGAAGGTTTCATCATGTCCATGCGCCACAAGCAGTTCGATATCCGAGGCATTCAGTATCACCCCGAAAGTGTACTCACAAAAGAAGGTAAAACAATTATCAACAACTGGCTAAAACACTAAAACAATATGAAACAGTATCTTTTACAACTGATTGATGGACAGACCCTTTCTCAGGAAGACACCCATCAGATTATGCTCAACATCGTTGAGGAGAAATATAATGTCCAGCAGATTGCCGCTCTGCTGATGGCTTTGCAGACACGTGGCGTGACCGTGGATGAACTCTTGGGATTCCGCCAGGGCCTGCTCGAGACGGGCAAGTATATGGACTTCACGGAGTACGACACGCTCGACATCGTGGGTACGGGTGGCGATGGCAAGAACACGTTCAACATCTCCACCTGCTCAGCCTTCGTTATTGCTGGCGCAGGCTACAAAGTGACGAAGCACGGCAATGGCGGTTCTTCGTCTGTGAGTGGTGCCAGCAATGTGCTGCAAGGTCATGGCGTGAAGTTCACTGACGATATCAGCCAGCTGAAACGTTCCCTCGACGAGGCAAACATCTGCTACTTCCACGCTCCCCTCTTCGCCTATGGCATGAAGTTCGTGGGGCCAACCCGCAAAGCACTCGGTGTGCCTACCTGCTTCAACCTGCTCGGCCCGCTCGTCAATCCTTGCCATCCGAAGAACTCCCTGCACGGCACCGCCAATCAGGCTCAGTTGCGCCTCTACACCAACCTGCACCAGCGCATCGGCGACAACTTCGGCGTCATCACCTCCTACGATGGCTATGACGAGATCTCGCTGACGAGCGGTTTCAAAATCTGCACCAACGACTTTGAGAAGGTTCTCACGCCAGTCGATTTGGGATTGAAGTACATCAAGCAGAACGACATCTACGGTGGCGAAACGCCCGAAGAAGCTCAGAAGATTTTCGACTCCGTTTTAGAAGGCACTTCCACCGAAGCACAGAAGAACGTGGTCATCGCCAACGCAGCCTGTGGTATCAGCATCATGGACAAGAACATGTCGATGGAAGACTCTGTGGCAACGGCTCGTCAATCGCTGGAAAGCGGCAAGGCCTTGGCCACCTTCAAGAAGTTCGTCGAACTGAATTCATAAGAAGAGTTGAAGGGTTGAAAAATTGAAAGATTGAAGAACCTTTAGCTCAACGAAGTTAATTGAAAAACAACAAAATGGCAAAGGATATTTTAGAAGAGATTGTCGCTCACAAACGCATCGAAGTGGAACAGCAGAAGGTGGTCGTTCCGCCCACCATATTTTATAGCAATGTGGAGACCATGATGGCGGATGACGCCCAGCCTCACCGCTCCATGCGTGAGAGTCTGGCAGCATCCGCCTCGGGCATCATTGCGGAGTTTAAACGTAAGAGCCCCTCGAAGGGATGGATCAAGGAAGAGGGCAATCCAGAAATCATTCCCGCTTCCTACTGTGCCAACGGAGCCAGCGCCATATCCATCTTGACCGACGAAAAATATTTTGGAGGCACGATGCGCTACATCCGCATTGCTCGTCCGATGGTCACCTGCCCCATCCTGCGTAAGGACTTCATTGTGGACGAATACCAGCTCTATCAAGCCAAGGCCATTGGAGCTGATGCCGTGCTGCTCATCGCTGCCGACTTGACGAAGGACGAGTGCAAAAGCTTCGCAAAGAAAGCACATGAGCTGGGGCTTGAGACCCTGCTCGAAGTCCATTCCGAACCAGAGTTGGAGTATGTGGGCGACAACATCGACATGGTGGGCGTGAACAACCGCAACCTCGGCACCTTTCACACCGACGTGCAGAACTCCTACCGCCTCGCCTCGCTGCTACCCAAGGATTACCTTCTGGTCAGTGAGAGCGGCATCAGCAATCCGCAGACCGTCCGTGAACTTCGCGAGGCTGGCTTCCGAGGCTTCCTGATTGGCGAGACCTTCATGAAGACGCCCGACCCAGGAGCCGCCCTCGCCGACTTCATCACCCAAGTCACCCAATAGCCCCATTAAGCCCATGATTATCAAAGTATGTGGCATGCGCGACGCCGACAACATCCGCGCGATAGACGAGCTGGGATGCGTCGATTGGATGGGATTTATCTTCTATCCGCCCTCCTCACGGAATGTGGAGCAGGTGCCCGAATATCTGCCCAAGCATTGCAAGCGGGTCGGCGTGTTCGTCAATGCCACAGTCAAGGATATCCAACAGCGTCAGAAAGAGTGCGGCCTCCATCTCATCCAACTGCATGGAAATGAATCTTCTGACTATTGCCAGGAACTCCGTTCCACGATGGACGAGGAGGTAAAGATCATCAAGATGATACAGATTGCCTCGCCACAGGACTTGGAAAACGCATCACAGTACGAAGGTAAAGTGGATTACTTCCTCTTCGAAACCAAATGCCAAGGCTATGGCGGCAGCGGCAAGCAGTTTGACTGGGAGATCCTAAAAGCCTATAATGGCTCTACCCCTTTCCTCCTTACCGGCGGCATCGGACCCGATGACGCAGAACGCATCAGAACTCTAAACTCTCAACTCTCAACTCTAAACTTTATCGGCATCGACCTCAACTCCCGTTTCGAGACAGCCCCTGCCCTCAAGAACGTGCAACGCATCAAGGCGTTTGTCCAAACCATCAAATGAAACAATAAATTGTAAAATGTTAAATTGAAAATAATCATCATGAACAGAATCGACCAACTATTCGCCACCAAACGCGAGAAAATCCTCTCGCTCTACTTCTGTGCAGGGCACCCTACCCTGGAAGGCACAGCCGACACCATCCGTCAGCTCCAAGAGAACGGCGTGGACATGATTGAAGTGGGCATCCCCTTCTCCGACCCCATGGCCGACGGTCCCGTCATTCAAGACGCAGCCACCAAAGCCCTTCGCAACGGAATGACCCTCAAGAAGCTCTTCTCACAGCTCGAAGGCATCCGCAACCAGGGAGTCACCATGCCCCTCATCCTTATGGGCTACCTCAACCCCATCATGCAGTTCGGCTTCGAGGCCTTCTGCCAGCGATGTGTCGAAGTGGGCATCGACGGAGTCATCATCCCCGACCTCCCCTTCAAGGACTATCTGGAGGAATACAAGCCCATCGCCAAGAAGTACGACGTCCACATCATCATGCTCATCACCCCCGAGACCAGCGAGGAACGCATCCGTTTCATCGACGACAACACCGACGGCTTCATTTACATGGTTTCCTCCGCAGCCACCACAGGAGCGCAGCGTGAATTCGACGAGCAGAAGCAGGCATACTTCTCCCGCATCAAGGCCATGAACCTCAAGCACCCCTGCATGGTCGGCTTTGGAATCAGCAACCAGCAGACCCTCAACGCCGCCCAGCAGAACGCAGCCGGAGCCATTATCGGTTCCAAATTCGTCAAGCTCTACGAAGAGACGCAAGACGCAAGCAAAGCCGTCAACGCACTCAAAGAAGCTCTGGCGAAATAAACCTTCCTTTTTGTTGGCAATCCTATGATTTTGGACCTATTACTTTGGCACGAGCGTGTTAAAACCTGATTTTTTGACATTTTTTGTGTGGAAATGTAATGAGGTTAGCGGCAAAATGTGTATCTTTGCAACGATTTTAAATTGATATGAGAAGGCTCCTGCACATTATTATATTTATAGGATTGTTCCTTGCCGTTCTCCCTGCCTCGGCTCTGGCTGATGGGGGAACGTTTACCGTTGTGCTCGATGCTGGACATGGAGGGAAAGACCCTGGCACGATTGGCTCAGCATCCTCTAATCGCGAGAAGGACATCGCCTATAACATCACGATGGAGATCGGACGCCTTCTGAAGAAGAACCACGCGGAAATCAAGGTGGTCTATACCCGTTCGACGGATGTGTTCATCGAATTGGGAAGACGTGCTGAGATTGCGAACAAGGCGAAGGCTGATTTGTTCGTTTCCATCCACGTGAATGCCCTGCCGAAGGATGCGGGTCATTATGCCTACGGAGTGCAGTCGTACACGTTGAGCCTCAAGTCGGTGGGCACGAATCTGGCTGTTGAGAAGCGGGAGAACTCTGTCATCGCGCTGGAGGGTGAGGCTGCCAAGAAATACAACTACAACGCCTCTGCTGAGAGCGACATCATGTATGAGCTGATGCAGGATCATGACATGAAGGAGAGTGTAGTCTTTGCCAAGATGGCGCAAAATGAGATGGTGCATACGGGTGGACGCAAGGACATGGGGGTACGCCAAGCCAACCTTGCCGTGCTCCGCTTGACGTACATGCCCAGCGTGCTGCTTGAGGTGGGTTTCATTTCCACACCTGCCGAGGAGAAGTTCCTGATGACGAAAGACGGACAGAACCTGATGGCCAAGAGCATCTACAATGCCATCGCGAAATACGCTTCGCAGCATACAGGCAAGCAAGCCCGACTGGAACAGCCCAGCGCCACGCCTGACTCCTCTGCATCGACAGAGGCAACGGAGGTGAAGCAGGAAAGTGTTCCTGCAAGTGCTGCAACCGCCCAGGCGTTGGCTCCCAAAACGGTGTATAAGGTGCAGGTTCTGGCTGGCAGCGCCAAGCTGAAGAGCAATGACAAGCAGTTCAAGGGGCTGAAGTGTGAGATGCACCAAAAAGACGGCCGCTATACCTACACCTATGGTTCTGCCACCACGATGGAGGAGGCGAAGAAGCTGCGCCAATCCATCTTAAATAAGTTTCCACAGGCATTTATCGTTACATTTACTGAATAAACCACCAAGCAATATGAAAATCAGCAAAGAAATAAAGATTGCAGGAGTCGCCATCCTGTCTGCCATCATCGTCTATGTGGGCATCATCTTCCTGAAAGGCCTGAAGCTCTTCAACGATGAGCTCTCCTATTTTGTGGAAATCGCCGATGTGCAGGGCATGCCCACGGCTTCTGATGTGCGTGCCAACGGTCTGAAAGTGGGCACCGTGAAGGCCATCACCTTCAACCCCGATCGCCAGAACCTGACCGTGGAAATCACCGTCAATCCGAATTTCAAGATTCCACAGGGCACCACCGTCTATATGACGAAGGAAATGCTGGGTAGCGCAATGATGAACTTGAAGCTGGGACCCGACCCTGCTGCCATCCTTCAACCAGGCGACACCATCAAGGGCAATCCCATGACCGACCTCATGACAGCCGCTGGCGCGATGCTGCCACAGGTGGAGGCGCTGTTACCCAAGGTGGATTCCATCCTAACGGCACTCAACATACGTGCCAATGACCCTGCCATCACCACGTCGATGCATAACATGGCCATCATTTCTGAAGACCTGAAGCTGACCACGCGACAAATCAATGCGCTGTTGGGGAAGGACGTGCCTCAGCTGATGGCAAAGACCAACACCATCTGTGACAATCTGGAGACCACGACCAACAATCTGAATCAAATCGACATGTTGGGCATGGCACAGAAGGCAGATGCAACCTTGAGCAATGTGCAAGACATGACTTTCCGCATCAACACCGCCATGACCAGCAAGGACAATTCGCTGGGCATGCTGATGAGCGACAATGCCATCGCCCTGCATCTGGACTCCACGATGATGAACTCCTCCAGACTGCTGGAAGACCTACGAATGCACCCCAAGAGGTATGTCCATTTCTCTCTCTTCGGCAAGAAAGACAAATTGAAGTAGTGCTTCAAAAAAAGACAAGCAGAGGACCTTATTTGAAATTTGTATAAAAAAGAAAAAATCTTGTGGCGAGGTTCACTTGAAGCATAGAAAGCCTATATAAAACAAGCAATTAAGCCCTCATGAGAGAGAGAAAAGGGTAATTGTTTCACATGTGGAACATTATTGCAAGTGTCTCATAATCAAAATAAAAGAGAAAATCAATACAAAACAATACCCTCAAGAACTTACTAAACGTAAATGGTTGAAATGAAGCAATTTTGGGAGGCAGCATGAAAACGGCGAAAAAAATAAATTTTGTCAATTCAAAAAAAATGTCGAACTTTGCAGTCGTTAAGAATTACTTCATGAAACTCACCAACGAGAATCATCAAAACAAAAATGGTAGAAACTGAACAAAATCCAAAACTCTTGTGGGAGAAATGTCTGCGGATATTCCAAGACAACGTCTCCCCAGAGCAATTCCAGGCCTCGTTTGCCTTCGTCGAGCTGAACAAGTTCGAGAATGGTAAGCTGGTTTTGGATGTACCCAGTGATTTTGTGAAGAACTACCTGGAAGAGAACTTCCTTCCATTGATGGGCGCCACTTTCAGACGCGTGTTTGGCGAAAACAGCATCCGCGCATTATATTATAATGTAAAGGTGGTGAAAAGCAAGCGTGGTGGCGAAGTGAAGGAAAAGACAGAAATTCCTCAGCCTGTAACCAATGGACCTGCTCGCCCAGATGCAAGAAAGTCGCCCGATGTGGTGACGGCTCCACAGGTGCAGGATCTCGATTCGCAGCTGAATCCCCATTACCGTTTTGAGAACTATATCGAGGGTGAGAGCAACCGTTTGGCACGCTCTGTGGGTGAATCCATAGCCGCCAACCCAGCCAAGACCTTCAACCCGTTGTTTGTCTTTGGGCCTTCTGGCTGTGGCAAAACCCACTTGATCAATGCCATTGGCCATCGTGCCAAGGAACTGCATCCAGAGAAACGTGTGCTCTATCTGTCAGCCCACTTGTTCTCCGTGCAATACGCAGATGCTGTGCTCCAGAACAAAGCGAACGAATTCATCCAGTTCTATCAGAGCATCGACATCTTGATTCTTGATGACGTGCAGGAATTCACGGGCAAGACAGGAACCCAAAACACGTTCTTCCACATCTTCAACCATCTGCAGATGAACGGCAAGCAGATCATCCTGTCGGCTGACCGTCCTCCCATTGCCATTCAGGGCTTGGAAGACCGCTTGCTCACCCGTTTCAAGTGGGGCATGGTGGCAGAGATTGAGAAGCCTACACAAAACCTGCGCTTCGACATCCTCACAGCCAAGGTGGAACAGGAAGGCCTGAACATTTCTACCTCTGTATTGAAATATCTCTCGGAGCACATCGACGAGAGCGTGCGTGACCTTGAAGGCATCATCAACTCGCTCATGGCTTACTCCGTTGTCTATAACTGCAACATCAACATGGGACTGGTGCAGAAGGTCATCCCTCGCTTTGTGGAGAAGGAGACCCGTCCTATCACCATCGACGATGTGAAACAATGTGTGTGTGACCACTTCGAATTGAATGTCAATAAATTGGATTCACGTGCACGCACACAGAATGTGGTATATGCTCGCCAAATCACCATGTATCTGGCCAGTACGCTGACCGATAAATCGCTGGTGCAGATTGGTCTCAGCATCGGCAACCGCAACCACGCTACCGTAATTCACGCCATCAAACTCATCAAGGATGCGATTGGGGTGGACGAACAACTTCGTCAGGACGTGGAAGCGATTGAGGGCACGTTGCGCCGCTCGCGGATGTAGCAGTTTTCATTCGCCATTGTTTGAAACAACAATACCAGACTAATCCTACTGTTTTTTTACTTTTTACCTTATGAAGTGAGAAGAGAGGACTCGTTGAGAGCCCTCTCCTCTGCTTTTATAGGGTCTGTCCTCCTTACAGAAAACCCTGCTTCTTCAAGACCTCCAAGAGTCCCTGGGATATAGCTTCATTGTCCTTGCGGGTGTAGCGGCAATCGGTGAACACCTGTGCCAGATTCTCTTTCTTGTTGATTTTCACGAACTTTTGGTTTTCCTCCAACTGCTCCTTGAAGTAGTAGATGATATCGAGCTGGTTGGGGGTATAGTCGTGATAGGTCTCCTCGTGGATGTAAGCCAAGTGTGGCAAGCGATCGGGCTGTTCAGGCTGTTCGTCAGGCACACCCACCGTGATGGTGGCAATGGGGAACGTGAGCTTGGGGAGGTTGAGCACATCGATGATGCCCTGTGGATTGTAAATGGTGGTACCTAAATAGCAAGTACCATAGCCAGCCGCCTCAGCCAACGTGCAGAAGGCCTGCACATAGAGCAGGGTGTCGCTCGCGGCATTGAGGAACGACAGCAGATTGTCGTAGCCCGCATCCGCATTGCGCAGTTCACACCATTTCGTGAAACGGTTGAAGTCGGCACAGAAAGTGAGCACCACAGGTGCACCCTTCACCATCGGCTGACCAAAGTGCAAGGGTGAGAGTTTTTCCTTCATTTCTTCCGAACGCGTCACCACCACACTATAGAGTTGCATATTGCCCATCGTGGCAGCTCTCGATGCCTGAAAAAGCAGCGATTCAATCTTCTCGGCAGGGATGTCTTCCTGTTTGTACTTGCGGATGGTACGTCTGTTGACAAATGATTCCATAAGCTTTTAGAATTTGACAATTTGTAATTTATTTGCAAAGATAAGGAAAAAAGTGCTTATTTTTCTCCGTTCACTCGTCACTTTTCACTTTTTTTCCCTACCTTTGCCTTTACTTTACAAATTTTGCAACAGAAACTAACATGTCACCTGTACAATCTTTATCAGCCATCATCCTAAACACCCTGACGGAATTTGGCGACAAAAAGCTGAGGAAGGCATTGAAAGCCTACGATCCCGCAAGAGGTGTGAACAAGGAACGCGAGGAGCTGATGACGCTACTCGACAACGAGATTTACTCCTACCGACCAGAGTTCGAAATCACGGAGAAACGTCCTATCAGCCTCGAATGTGATGTGGTGAAATTCCAAAACAAGAAGGAAAAATGGGTTGCCTTTGTCGGACTGCTCGATGGCTATCCCTACGAAATCTTCACAGGCGTGCTCGATGACGAAGACGGCATTGCCCTGCCCAAGACTGTGACCAAAGGGCACATCATCAAACACCTGAACGAGGATGGCACCAAACGCTACGACTTCACGTTCGTCAACCGCAGAGGCTACAAGACCACCATCGAGGGGCTTTCTGAGCGATTCAACAAGGAATACTGGAACTATGCCAAGCTCATCAGTGGCGTGCTTCGATACAGAATGCCTCTGACTAACGTCATCAAGTTGGTCAGCTCGCTGCAACTTGAAAATGAGAATATCAACACATGGACTAATGGCGTGGCTCGTGCGCTGAAGAAATACACGAACGATGGTGAGGATCTAAGCGATGACCTCAACATCAGCGACCTCCGAAATGCAGAATTCGATGCAGAATAAAATCATCATCCAAGGACTCCGCATCTATGCCTATCATGGTGTGATGGAACAGGAGCGGAAGGTGGGGGCTTACTTCACCATCGACCTCGAGGTGGAGACGGACTTCACGTCTGCCCTCCAGAGCGATGAGCTCAGCGGCACCATCTCCTACGCAGACCTCTTCGAGACCCTCAAACGTGAGATGTCCCTACCCTCTTCGTTGCTCGAACACGTGGCAGGACGCATCGCCAAGGCAATCTTGGCTGATTATCCAACCGCTCAATCCGTCCGAATCCGCCTGTTGAAAGAAAATCCCCCTATGGGTGCCGATTGCCAAGGAGCAGGCGTGGAGGTCTTTTGTGAAAGAAATTAAAGGCAAAACTTCATTCATCAAATATAATCAAAACAATGACAACAACAACCAACAAAATGACCAACTACCGTTGGGTCATCTGTGCGATGCTCTTCCTCGCCACCACGGTCAACTACATGGATCGTCAGGTACTTTCGTTGACGTGGAAGGACTTCATCTCCATCGATTTTCACTGGTCAGATGCTGACTATGGTTTCATCACGGCCGCTTTCTCCATCTTCTATGCCTTCATCTCGCTCTTTGCAGGCAAGTTCATCGACTGGATGGGTACGAAGAAGGGTTACATCTGGGCAATCGTCATCTGGTCAATCGGCGCATGCCTCCATGCAGGTTGTGGCATCGTCACCATGTCGCTGACAGACATTCCTGACGAGGCAGCCCTGAGAGCCGTCAAAGCAGGCACAGACCTTGCCCTTCTCATCAGCACATGGAGTGTCTGGCTTTTCCTTGCCTGCCGCATTGTGCTGGCTACAGGTGAGGCTGGAAACTTCCCTGCTGCCATCAAGGTAACCGCTGAGTATTTCCCCAAGAAAGACCGTGCCCTCGCCACCTCCATCTTCAATGCTGGTGCTTCTGTGGGTGCTCTTGCTGCCCCCCTCACTATCCCTGTGCTCGCTGAGTCAATGGGTTGGGAGATGGCCTTCATCATCATTGGTGGAATCGGCTTCATCTGGGCAATCCTTTGGGCTGTGCTCTACAACAAACCCTCTGAAAGCAGCCGTGTGAACCAAGCAGAACTGGCTTACATTCAGCAGGACACCAACGCGCCAGCTGAAGAGACGAAGGTGGCAGCAACGCCCACTCGCGAACAAGCCAACGACAGCCTCGAAATCCCCTTCCTCAAGTGCTTCACTTATCGTCAGACTTGGGCATTCATCGTGGGTAAGCTCCTCACGGATGGTGTTTGGTGGTTCTTTCTCTTCTGGGCTCCTGCTTACTTCTCAGAACTGGGTTACAAGTCATCAGACCCCATGGGTCAGGCACTCATCTTCTTGCTCTACCTCATCGTGACAGTCGTTTCCATCGGTGGTGGCTATCTGCCCAAGTATTTCGTGGAGAAGAAGAATATGGAACCCTATTCAGGCCGCATGCTCGCCATGCTTATTTTTGCCTTCTTCCCCATCTTCGCGATGTTTGCACAACCCTTGGCAGGCACATCCGTTTGGTGGCCTTGCATCATCATCGGTTTGGCAGGAGCAGGTCATCAGTCTTGGTCGGCTAACCTCTACTCCACCATCGGCGATATGTTCCCAAAATCTGCCATCGCCTCCATCACAGGTATCGGCACCATGTTTGGCGGACTCTGCTCCTTTGCCATCAACTGGGGCTCTGGTCTCCTCTTCACGCATGCTGAACAACAGGGTGAAGCCTTCCAGTTCTTTGGTGTGACAGGCAAGCCTGCAGGCTACATGATTGTCTTCTGCTACTGCGCTGTGGCTTACCTCATCGCTTGGGCACTCATGAAGGTGCTCGTGCCAAAGTACAAGCCTATCACGAAATAATGTCACAAAAAAATATCATCAACATGAGCATGAAACATCAAAAACTACTGACTGCAGCACTGGCGCTCTGTCTGACTGGCAATGCCGCTGCACAAAGCGAGATTTATCCACAGCACTTCAACCTTGAAGAGGTAAAGCTGCTCGATGGTCCCATGAAGACCATGATGGAAACGAACGACAAGCTCCTGCTGGAATATGATGCAGACCGACTGATGACGCCGTTCATCCGTCAGGCAGGACTCTCCAAGGACGCTGCTTCCAAGTATTATGGTTGGGAGGAAAAGCATCCTTCGTTCAGCAACTGGGGCTTGAGCGACTGGAGCCTCGAAGGCCATGTGGGTGGCCACTATGTGAGTGCCCTTGCCTTGGCGTATGCCGCTTCACACGATGCTGGCATGAAAGCCAAGATGCTGGAACGCCTGAACTACTGCCTCAATATCATGAAGGACTGCCAGGATGCCTACAAGAACGATACGAAGGGCATGAAAGGATTCATCGGCGGACAGCCCATCAATCAGATTTGGACAGGCTTGTATGCCAAGGATTTGACAGAGTTCCGCAAGTATGGTGGCTGGGTGCCTTTCTATTGTCAGCACAAGGTGTTGGCTGGATTGCGTGATGCCTTCCTCTATGCTGACAGCAAACTGGCCAAGAAACTCTTCCAAGGATTGGCAGACTGGAGTGTGAACGTGGTGAGCAACCTCAGCGATGAAGAGATGCAGCAGGTGCTCGGATGGGAACATGGCGGCATGAACGAGACGCTGGTGGATGCTTACAAGCTCTTTGGTGACAAGAAATATCTCGATGGTGCCAAGAAGTACAGCCATCGTCAGATGATTGACGGCATGAAGACCTTCAACGCCACGTTCCTCGATGGCAAGCACGCCAACACGCAAGTGCCTAAGTATATAGGTTTCGAACGTGCCTGGCAAGAGGACAAGACATTAACGGATTATCGCAATGCCGTGCTGAATTTCTGGGACGATGTGGCAAAGAACCGTACGGTCTGCATTGGTGGCAACTCCATCAGCGAACACTTTCAGAATCATCAGAACGGACACCTCTACATCAACAACATGGAGGGTCCTGAGTCGTGCAACTCGAACAACATGCTGAAACTCTCCGAAGACCTCTTCGATGACACCCACGATGCGAAATACGCTGACTTCTACGAGGCTACAATGTGGAACCACATCATGTCCACCCAAGACCCAGAAACGGGCGGCTACGTGTATTTCACTTCGTTGCGTCCCCTCTCCTATCGCATCTACTCTCAGGTGAATCAGGGCATGTGGTGCTGCGTGGGCACAGGCATGGAGAACCATTCGAAATACGGCCACTTCATCTATACACATAGTGCCACGAACGACACGCTCTATGTGAACCTCTTCACAGCCAGCGAACTGAACAGCAAGAAGTTTGGCATTCGTCAGGAGACCAACTTCCCCTACGAGCAAAAGAGCAAGTTGACGATCACGAAAGGCGGCAACTTCACCCTTGCGATCCGCAAACCAGCATGGGCAAGTGTAGATGGCAAAGCCTCCTACACCTATCAGACCAAGGCATGGAAGGCAGGCGAAGTGGTGGAAGTGAACCTCCCCATGACGCTCCGCTATGAGGAATGCCCCGACTACAAGAGCTATATCGCTTTCAAATATGGCCCTATCCTCTTGGCTGCCCGTACTGCGACCGAGGCACAGCTGCCGAATGAATATGGTGGTGAAGGCCGTATGGATCACTCTCCTGGTGCTCGCGCCAATGCCAAGCCCCTCTCTTCTGCCCCATTGCTGATCGGCAATCGTGCTGAGGTGCTTCAGAACATCCAGCCTGTCAATCAGAGCAAGCTGAGTTTCACGCTCACGACAGACAAGGGTGTTCTGCCACTCGAACCCTTCTACAGTATCCAGCACTCACGCTACTCCTGCTACTTCTTCCAGGGCACCAAGGAGGACTACGCCAACTCAGACATGGGCAGACGCGATGCTGAAGAACAGGCATTGCAGGCTCGTACCCTCGATTTCGTGGCCACAGGCGAACAACAGAGCGAGGCTGGCCATGAAGCCAAATACTCCACAGGTTCTACCAACGGCAGCTATCGTGGAGAGACTTATCGCGATGCCAAGAACGGCGAGTTCATCCAGTATGTCATCGAGAACAAGGGTCTTGAGACGGATCTGTCCCTCATGCTTCGCTTCATCACCTCTGACAGAGGTCGTGTGGCAGACATCTTCATCGATGATGAGAAGATTGGCGACATCACCATACAGCCACGCATGAAGGGTGCTGACGAGCAGGGATTCTTCAATGTGGAGTACGCCATCCCTGATGACCTCCTCATCGACCCCAAAGATGGCAACATCAAGCCCCAACTCACCTTCCGCATCGTAGCATCACCCAACACCATGTGTCCAGGCCTCTACTACCTGCGACTGCTGAAGAAATAGTCCCTGTTTTTTCCTTTCGAAAGTTCGTGCTCGATGGCTCTCCCATCGAGACCCAACACAAAAAACCTCCCTTGCCCACACCAGGCAAAGGAGGTTTTCTTTTTGGGATGATTCTTCATCCCAGCATATCAGTAGCGTTAATCTTTATCCGAAGAAGGAATCTCACTACCTGGGTCTTCCATAATGAAATTCACAGCTGGCACCCATTCACGCAGCGTCTTGAAGGGCTGCAAAGCCTTTTCCACATGGGAAGTGCGGAGACGAGTAGGATCAATCTGGTACTTCGTTATGAGGGCTTCACGCACCACTTCTGCACGCTTCTGAGCCAATACACGATGGTACTCCTCGTCATCGTCTGGAATAATGTCAGGATGACCCACAATGTTCACGTTGACCAGCGGATGCTCCTTCAGGAACCTTGCCACATAGTCCAAACGCTTGGAAGAGGCGGTGTTGAGATAGTAGAAACCTGCATAGAAGGGAATCTCCGTGTACATCGACTCTCCATAACGAACCGTCTCACGATAAGTACGCGTATTGTCGATGAGCACAGGGTCAACGAACGCCTTCTTAGGAGGCTCTCGGAAACGGCGCAGCTTCTGTTTGCCATTGGTGAAGTGATAGACGAAATTCACCATCAGGTCAACATAGAAATCGATATTGTTGCCGTTGGACACACCATTATATTTGTTATCGGTGGCATTGGCACGCAGGTCAATGCTGAGGTCCCAAGGCTCATTCAAACGCACGTCAATCTGAAATCCTGCATGACCCACAACATAATTTCCGCCATCGCCATCAACAGGATAATAAGGCTTCTCTGCAGTGGGCGTACGATTCCACAAAGCCAACTTATCTGTCTCGAAGTTAAAGGTCTTGATCATGCCCGCTCCAAACACGAGGCTCCACGTCATCGGACGGTTCACATCGTAGCCGAAGAAAGCGTTGGTGAGGTTCAGAATACCAGACATGGAACCAGAAATAAGACGGTAGGAATAGCGGCCGTTGCCATAAATCTCAGGCATAGCCTTCACAGCTGCCTCGCTGCATCGAGACACCTGCATATTCAAAGAACCTGTCACTTTGAATCCAAACACAGGACTAAAATTGTGGCCGAACAAGAGGTCAAACGAAGGCATCTGGTGCGTGATGAAGTCTTCACCTTTTGCATTCTCAGCCAACGACTGGCTGAAACCGAAACCCAAACCATAGAACCAGTCACCATGCTTGTGCTTATTCTTATTTTCCACCACAGCTGGTTGCATATAAGTATAGGTGGCACGAGCCACTTCCGTTGGGGTAGCAGGACGTGCTGTCACCACTTCCACCTCTTGCTTCTTATCACTCAGCTTCTCAGCGATTTCAGCGGCTTTCTTCTCAGCCTTCGCCACAGCCTTGGTGTCGCCCTTGGCCTTCGCTTTGGCTGCTTCAGCCTCTGCCTTCGCTATTTTCTTCGAAGCTTTCGCCTCGGCTTTGGCCAATTTCTTCTCAGCCTTGGCAGCCTTCTTAGCCGCTTTCTTGGCCTTAGCAGCGGCACTTGCACGTTCAGCCTCTTGCTTCATCTGCATCTTCATTTCATTCTTCAGACGCTGCTCAGCCACTTTCAGGGCATATTCTTCCGCCCTTGCCCTTTCTTTATCTGCATTTTTTGACGACCCATCCGTCTGAGCCGAAACCATCAACCCACACATCAATAGGAAGACGACCATCAGCATCTTGGCCATCCCATTACTTCTTGTTGTAACTATCTTCATGTTCCTCATTTTACACATTATTTGGGTTCTTCTTCACATGCTTGTACATGTTCTCGTTGCAAAATTAGCACAAAATCCATAAAATCAAAATAAAAAACACGAATAAAATCAAAAATCTCGATAAAAATCCTTAACTTTGCCCCGATTTTGATACATCACGGCTCGGTAGCTCAGTTGAATAGAGCATCAGATTCCGGTTCTGCAGGTCATGGGTTTGAGTCCCATCCGAGTCACCAATCCATTTTCTGCCCTTTTTCTCTTTCACATGAAAAAGCAGACAAAAGAAGGTTGTTAAAAGATTAACTATCAAACGTACAAATGTTAAAAGATAGCAATCTGTTAACAACCTTAAATTTTTGTTACATTTATATCGTCGTTTCTGATGTCCGGAAACCCCACATCACTCAGTTGGCACTAAATGTTTCGAAGGTACCATCATCGAAGAAGATGCGTACTTCCACCACCTTCCGCTGTGGCTTTTGCTGCTGTTTCAGGGTTTCAGCCACAATTTCCTGCACATTCAATGGGGAGGAAGCCGCACTGGGGGATGCTCCACGACGGACATTCCCCGTGTTTTGTGGAGAAGATACAACAGAAGCATTGGAAACTGGAACCGCATTTCCCTTCGAAGGGGATGGGGTACTGTTGGGGAACATGAACGAAAGTTGACCTTCCTCAGATCTTTCTTCCGAATCCTCTATATTATTTAAATAGGTGTCATCTGATGCTACATCTTCTGGAGTAGGAGCGTCAGCATTTTTGTACATCGCACCTTCACCATAAAACAGCCAGGCAGGATTGATGTCAGGAAATGCCTGTGCGATATTTCGTAAAATGTTGAGGGTAGGTTCAGTGCGACCACTACGAATGTGAGAGAGGGTACCCTGTGCAATACACACTTCATTGCAGAATTGGGTACTGTTCATGTGCTTGTCTTGGATGATAAGTTCGATCTTTTCCTTGTCAGTCATAATTTTGAAAGTTTTTACAAAGGTAAGGACTTTTTTTGAAACGTCAAAACATTTTGCTTTCTTTTTGTAATAATAAATTTTTGTTTTATATTTTCAAAGTTTTATTTTGTAAAACATAAAGGGATGTATATTTGTAAAGTGTGTATTTTTGTAAATACAGATGCGTAAAACGGTGTTCTTCTATCACTTTCTACTTCATTCGTAATCTGTTGATTGATTTTTCATTATTCATAGGGCATTCCAGCGTTTTGGGGCATTGATGGGGGAAAACCCATCTGAAAAAGGTGGAATCGTGGCGGAAACCTTAATTTTTAGAAGAGTTAAAACTTGTAAATACCGTTCGATGAAATAGTTAAGAAATCTTACTTTAGGTTGCATATTTACTCTCTCACTTTTTGAAACCCTTGAGCTTTATGAATGTAAAAGTATTGCAGGATTAATAATTGTAAAGTTGTAAAGCAGGGCATTGTTTGCGATTTGTGAACATTTCTTTACAAGACGAGCTCTTTCATCTTGTAAATCGCATATTCGTAATCCTTAAAAATCATTAACGTAAAATCCGTGGAGTTTGATTTTGTTGAAAATCAGTTCACTTTTGCGAGAATCGAACAGGTGATTTTGAACGCGATTTTGCTCAAAAAAACGGCCTTATTTTATGCCCTTTTTGAGGGTTAAAGTCTTGATTTACCGAAAGAAAATGGGTGAAATTTTTGTTCGGAAATTTTGGTGAAAGAGATTTTGTTCAGGATTTTGACGCTAAAAAATGAAGCCAATTTTGTGTGTTGGAGACAAAAAAAGGCAACTTCTCCCCTCCCTCTTGGGAGTCGAAAAATCGCCTGGTATTTTTTTAGGCAGAAATTCCTGAACAAAAATCAATGCAAGATAAAATAGATGAGTTCGTGCATGATGTCGGCATCGGTCAGATTGCCACGATTGATACCCTTCAGTCGAGCATCCGTCTCGCGCAATTTTCCAATGATCTGCATCACCTTCATGGCCGTATAATTGCGCATGGCAATCGTGTATTCCTTCAATTGCCAGGTTGATCGGAAATCCAAGTGGCGCACCAAACCCTGTTCCGTTCGGTCTGGGGAGTAAAATGCCTGCATCACAAGGGCAAAGAAGTTAAATAAGGTGGAGACTGTCATCGTAGGGGGATTGGCCTTCGGGTTCTGCTCCATATAGAACATGATCTTGTTGGCCTTGGGGATGTCCCGATTGACGATAGCGGCACGTAACTCCCACACATTGAATTCCTTAGATATTCCGACATTCTTCTCCACAAGGTCTGTAGTGACTCTGGTTTGTCCTGTTGGCAAGGCCAGAACGAGCTTGTCCAACTCCCCTGCCAGTCGATTTAAGTCTGACCCCACACTCTCAGCCATCATCAGAGAAGCACGTTCTTCGATGGCCACCTGCTTGCGACGCATATAGTCAGCGATGAACTGAGGCAGCATACCCTCTTTCAGTTTCTGGCTTTCAAACACGATACCCACCTTTTCAACCGCTGGCACCAGCTTCTTACGTCCATCCAGTTTGCCATTTTTGTAGCAAATCACCAAAATTGTGGTCTCCATTGGATTTTGTGCATAGACAGCAAGCTCATCGATTTTTAACAAATTCTGCGCCTCTTTAACAATTACCACTTGATATTTTGCCATCATCGGATAACGGCGCGCACAATTGATCACGTCAGCCACAGCCGTCTCACGTGTACAATAGATAACAGTTTGGTTGAAATCCTGCTCATCTTTTGTCAGCACGTTGTCGGCAATGTACTCGGCGATGCGGTCAATGTAGTATGCCTCCTCCCCCATCAGAAGATATATAGGCTTGTACTCCTTGCGCCAAATCTGCTCCAGAATATCACGATGTGTAATGTTTGCTTTTGCCATAACAAGTGCAAAGGTACGATTAAGCGAGTGAAAAAACAAATTTATTCCCCTCTGGATAGCAGGTAAATCAAATTTTTCATTCTTCACTTTTCACTTTTCACTTTTTTCCTTACCTTTGTGGCGCAAAAATCATCCGACACAATGATGCAGCCGCTGAATTTGCCACCGTTTGAGGCAAACATCAAGAAGATGGACGGGATGGTGAAGATACTCGATGTGCTTCGCCAGAAGTTCGTGGCACTCACACCTGAAGAGTGGGTGCGCCAGCATTTTGTCCACTTCCTCATCGAGCAGAAGGGCTACTCCCCCACGCTCATGGCCAACGAGGTGGCAGTGTCACTGAACGGGATGAGTCGCCGATGTGATACAGTCATCTATCAACAGACAGGGTTGCGTCCACGCATGATTGTGGAGTACAAACGTCCAGATGTGGACATCACCCAGAAGGTGTTCAACCAGATCTGTCGCTACAACATGGTGCTTGAAGTCGAATATCTCGTCGTCAGCAACGGCATGAAGCACTATTGTTGCCAAGTCAATCTCCAAGACGGCTCCTACAAATTCTTGCCTGACATCCCCCACTTCGCTGAGCTCTGAAGTTAAAGAGGGAGTTAAAGAGGAAGTTAAATGTATAAAAAGAAAAAAGGAAGAGGTTAATCCTCTTCCTTCTTGCGACGTGAACGACGTTTTGGTTTGTCCTCCATGGCTGGAGCATCTTGTTTGACACCTGCCAGTTCTGGGTCAATCAGGATACGTCCGCAATACTCACAGACGATGATCTTCTTGCGCATGCGCACATCAAGCTGGCGCTGTGGTGGAATCTTGGCGAAGCAGCCGCCACAAGCATCACGCTGCACGTAAACGATGCCCAGACCGTTGCGGCAGTTCTTGCGGATGCGCTTGAAGCTGGTCAGGAGACGAGGTTCGATGAGGGTTTCCAGAGCCTTTGCCTTCTCACGAAGCTTCTCTTCGTCAGCCTTGGTCTCAGCCACAATCTCGTCGAGCTCATTCTTCTTCACTTCGAGGTCTTGCAGACGTCCGTCGAGGTCCAACTTGTTCTTCTCAAGATACTCCTCACGGTTCTTCTCCTGTCCCTGTGCTTCACGAATACGCTTGTTGGCAAGTTCAATTTCCAGATTCTGGAACTCGATTTCCTTGTTCAGAAGGTCATATTCACGGTTGTTGCGCACATTGTTGATCTGCTCCTGATAGGTAGCCAGCTGTTGGTTGGCCACTTCAATCTTGCCACGATATTCCAACACTTTCGAGTGAAGGTCGGCTATCTCAGCCTGCGTCTTGCTGATACGCGTCTTCAGTCCCTCGATGGTGTCCTCCAAATCTTCAACCTCCAGAGGAAGCTCACCACGCAAGGTGCGGATGCGGTCAATCTCTGTCAGGATGGTTTGCAGCTGGAAGAGGTTTTTCAAACGATCCTCAACCGGCATTTCCGAGGGGTTTTCTTTTCTTTTTGCCATTCTTTATAAATAATTAATTGGATTTGTATTAGTCTCAGCCTTGCACACATAGAGGGTTGGGGCAAATCGAGTCACGATATCACGCAGAAGCTCCATCGTGTATTGTTCGCTCTCGTGGTGTCCTACCTCCATGAGGATGATATTATCATCATAACCAAAGAAACGGTGGTAACCTATCTCGCCTGTGATGAACGCATCCACACCTTTCTCCACCGCTTTGGGGATGAGGAATGCACCAGAGCCTCCACAGATGGCCACCTTGCTGATTTTACGCTTCTCAGCATTGTTCACACGCAGCGAACGCAAGCGGAACACCTCCTTCACATTCTCCATGAATTCACGCTTCGACATAGGTGTAGGCAGTGTGGCAATGACGCCCTCACCAGAAGTGATGGTCTTGCCGTTGATCACGCGATCCTCCTTCGGCAAAAGGAACTCGATGTTTCTCAGTCCCAGCTTCTCCGCAATCCTGAAGTTCACGCCACCCTGCACCACATCGAGGTTGGTGTGAGCCGCATAGATGGCGATATTGTTCTTGACAGCCTTGAGGATAGTACGACCAATAAAGTCATTGTTCGTGATGCTCTTCACAGGCTGGAACATGAGGGGATGGTGGCTCACGATGAAGTTGCAGCCACGCAGCACAGCCTCGTTGACGATGTCTTCGGTAACCTCCAGACACAGCAATGCCCCTGTGATGTCTGCGTCCTCTGCTAATCCAATCTGCAATCCCGCGTTATCGTAGCCGTCTTGCAGGGCCAAAGGAGCATATTCTTCAAGGGCACCTATCAATTCCTTCAATTTCATAATGGTCATGAACGTGGGGTTTTACACGTTTCGGCTGCAAAGGTAGTGAAAAATCGGGAAACAGCATCAGAAAAGGGGATTTTTTTCAATGAATCACTTCTTTTTGCAAAATTAAAACCGTTCTTTTTTCCTCAAATATCAATTTCAGCCATAGATCATTGCCCTAATTGCAAAGATGTCACCCTACCCTGCAACACATAAACATTGGTACGATTGACGCTGTCGGCAATCTTACATCTTACATCTTACATTTAGTGGTTTTCGATGTCGGAGGATAGGAAGAGGGAAATGGTGAATAGTGATTTTACCTTTTATATTATATATATTATAATAATAATATATATAATATAAAAGGTAAACATGAAATTGGCCTGTTAACGCACAATGCAATTTTCCAAATGTAAGGTTGTAAGATGTAAGGTCACGATGTCTAACTATCTTTTCTTCAAAAATACGATTTTTCAGCATTTTGCACTACATTTGTTTGCATACTGTAGAAAAATGTCGTAACTTTGCAATGTCAAAAGAAGAGGCGGAAAAGGCGGCCATTAAGAGAAAATTTTGTTACCCTTAAGTCTAAAATTTGCAACCCTTAATAGTAACAAATTTTACCTCTAACAGGCGTCCCAAAACTGAATCGGAACACAAAAGAAAAATTTTCCACTAACCTACTAACCAGAAACGGGCAATGAAAAGTGATGAAAAGTTAAATGATGTTAATGGAATGCAAATAATTGTGGATTTGTTTGGAAGTTAGCGCAATAATGCCCTACCTTTGCAGTGTATTACTAAAGTAGTACACTAATAATACAAGAAACTTATACTTTTATACATTAATAAATAATAAAGAATTATGCTAAAGATTCAGAACGTGACCTATGGTTACAACAACATGCACAATGTGCTGGAAAACTTCTCGCTCTCATACGAGGAACCTGGCATTTACGGCCTTTTAGGTAAGAACGGAACAGGCAAGAGCACCCTACTCTACCTCGTGATGGGTTTGCTGCGTCCGAAACAGGGAGAAATCACCTTCGATGGTATCAACACCCAGAAACGTGCGCCTGAGACCTTGCAGGAGATGTTTATCGTGCCTGAGGAGTACAACCTCCCCTCCATCTTGCTGCCTGACTATGTGAAAGTGCTCAAACCCTTCTACCCCAACTTCGACGAGCAGTTGATGGTGAAGCTCCTCGAGATGTTCGAGATGAAGGGTGTGAACGGTGCTGAACTTGATGAGAACGGCATTCCCAAGATCAACTTAGGTGCCCTGTCGATGGGTCAGAAGAAGAAGATCTACATGTGTGTTGCCCTCGCTGCCCGCACCAAGCTCTTGGTGATGGACGAACCCACCAACGGACTTGACATCCCCGGCAAGAGCCAGTTCCGCAAAGTGGTGGCTCAGGGCATGCGCGAAGACCAGCTGGTCATCATCTCCACCCATCAGGTGCGCGATGTGGAGACCCTGCTCGACCACGTGACCATCATCGAACAGAACGCTGTGCTCCTGAATGAGAAGATGAACATGGAGGAGCCTGTCAACCTCGAAGAGCTCTTCATCGATGCCCTCAACCGTGCTCAAATAGCATCATAAAGATAAAATTAAAAGATTGAAAAATTGAAAAATTGAAGTAGCCATCCGGCCCATAAAAAAATACGCATTATGAATTTCAATAAAGAAAGATTTGCGAACTTCGCAAAATACGACCTTACCATCAATAAGTCGTTCTACCGCAATCTGGCATTCGTCACTATTGCTGGTACTGTGTGTGTCGCCCTGCTGGGTTTCTTTGCACGCTACAACATCTACGACGCCGTAGTCAATGACACCATGAGTGGCTCAGCCTATTCCTACGTGCCCGACCCCAATTCTTTCGAGGGTTACAACTGGATTTATATCACTGCTGGGATTGAAATGGCGCTCCTCACCTCCGTTTTCATGGCTGTGTTTGCTGGCTGCTGGGCTCACAACCTCCGCAACAAGCAGGGACGCATCACCGAACTCACCCTGCCAGCCACCAATCTGGAGAAGTTCACCTGGCACGCGCTGCTGATGCTCGTGGGTGGTCTTATCACTTGCTTCGTTGCCCTCTTAGCGGCAGATGGCATCAATGCGCTGCTCACCCTCATCGTGTATGGAACAGAAAACGGCATCACCTCGCTCACAGCCACCACATTCGGACTGTTCAATGTCTCTAAGACCCTCACAGATGTCTTCGGGCCACTGGGATTCACCAACTACAAGCAGGATGTCTCAGATGCATTCGGAGGAATGGAAAACTTCTACACATCGATGAGCTTTATCGTCATCTGCAGTTTCGTGCTCAATATCATCATCTATCTCTTCGGCAATGCCCTGAAGTATAAATACAACATCATCCTCACCTACATCGCGCTGCAAGTCATCGGCACAGTGATCAGCGTCGGCTTCTCCATCGGTGCTGGTATGTTTGGTGGAAGAGTGCTGGATAGGAGCAGCGAGGATGTGATCAGCGACATCACAACTGCCTATTATGTGCTGGGTTCAGTATTTCTTGTTTTCGCTGGTATCCTTGTCTGGAAGAGTTACAACCTCTACACCAAGGCACAAATCACCTCTCCCCTGAACAGGAATTAGTGGATAAGAGCACAAAAAAGAAGCTTTTTTCTTTCAAACACGAGTTTTTATCTAAATAATGTGAAAATTATGCGATTCAAAGACAATAAAGCCATATATTTGCAAATCGCAGACCTTCTCTGCGACGACATTCTGCAACAGAAACTGCTGGAAGACGAGCGAATCCCCAGCGTGAGGGAGTATGCAGCCAATGTGGAGGTGAATGCCAACACTTGTGCCCGTGCCTACGACCTGCTGCAGAGCCAAGACATCATCTACACGAAACGTGGCCTCGGCTATTTCGTGTCGCCTGGTGCCCAAAGCGCCATCCAGAAGATGAAGCGCGAAGAGTTCATGAACGAGACCTTGCCCGACGTGGCCCGTCAGATGGCAAGCCTCAACATCAGCATGGACGAACTGACTAAAGGAATCATCAACTATCAAATGAAACAATAAACAACAATGAGACTCTATCAATACATCATCGCCATCTGCATCGGCATTGCCCTGTTCAGCATGACGTCCTGCACCATGTCGAAAGACGAGTTGAAACGCATCGTTCGAAAAGAAGCTGGCAAGGATGACTTCCGCGACAGCGAGAAGTGGGGCAAGGTCGTGAAGACAGCCATTGCCTGCGACACCTTCACCCACATCGAGCTGACAGGCAACGCTGACGTGAAGTTCAAGCAAGGCGACGAGCAGAGTGTGGAGGTGCAAGGCAATGAGAAAGCCATTGCCGAACACGACATCGACGTGAAAGACGGCATCCTGACTGTGAAGCGCAAGGATGAGAACAAGACCACCATCCCTTCCATCAAGCTGGTGGTGACAGCTCCCAACCTCGAAAGCATCGAAGTGGCTGGCGCTGGCGACATCGACATGAAAGATGAGACGGAGCTGGCAGGCGACCTGACCATCCAAATCAGTGGTGTAGGTGATGTGGAGTTGGAACGCTTGAAGTGCCAGAACCTGTCCGTTCACATCAGCGGAGCAGGCGACATCAGTGCCCAAAAGATCAAATGCAAGAAAGCCGACGTGCAGATCAGCGGAACAGGCGACATGACAGCCGATCTGAAAGCCAACGATATCAATGTGGAGATCAGTGGCGCTGGAGATGCCAACCTCGATGTGAAATGCCAGAACCTCACCGTTTGGGCTGGAGGCACAGGCGAAATAGACCTGAAGGGCGAATGTTCCCATCTGACCAAACGATCGGGCGGTATGGCAAGCATCGACTCACGCAGGCTGCGAGTGAGTAGCAACATCAAGATAGAATAATTCAAGTTCCGCATGTTTATTTTAACACGAATTTAACGAACTATGCAGAGAGAAAATTCATTACACAAAGCACCTTCTGTGCAACGAATTTCACGAAGGGCTGACGCATCGCATCCCGTATGGTTCGTGCAATTAGTTGCCGCTTGCGGCTTTGTGCAATATAAACCCTATCCGAACGGTTCGTTCAATTCGTGAAATTCGTGTTTGAAATAAGGAAATCTGAACTTGCGGAACTTATATATAATAATAATAATATGAAAACAATCATCAACGCAAAAATATGGGCATTAGCAGCAATGACTACCATGTCATTCCTGTCATGCGACACTCCTCAAACGATCTCATGGAGCTACTACCATTGTGCTGAAGACGCGATGAACGCTGGTGATCCTCAAAAGGCAAAGGATTATCTGAAAGGCGTGAAAAAGGATGTTGACAGTGTACTCACTTTCAAGGCAGACTCTCTGATGAAAGTTATTGAGGATGCACTCTCAGAGCAATCAGACAGCATTTAAGTTATGATGATCCAACTAAAAGGTATCCACAAGACGTACAAGGGCGCACAACCCTTGCACGTCTTGAAGGGTATTGACCTCAACATCGAAGAAGGCGAGTTTGTGGCCATCATGGGTGCATCAGGTTCGGGCAAATCCACTTTGCTCAACATCCTTGGCATCCTCGATGACTATGACGAGGGGGAATACACGCTCAATGGCACCCTCATCAAGAACCTCAGCGAGACCAAGGCTGCAGGTTATCGCAACCGCATGATTGGGTTCGTGTTCCAGTCGTTCAACCTCATCACCTATAAGGATGCGTTGGAGAACGTCGCCCTACCCCTCTTCTATCAGGGAGTGAGCCGCAAAAAGCGCAATGCTTTGGCGATGGAATATCTCGACAAGGTGGGACTGCGTGATTGGGCACACCATCTGCCCAGCGAAATGTCAGGCGGTCAGAAGCAGCGTGTGGCCATCGCAAGGGCACTCATCACCAAGCCTCAAATCATTCTGGCTGATGAACCCACAGGAGCCCTCGACAGCAAGACCACCATCGAGGTGATGGAACTGCTCAAGGAACTCAATGCCCAAGGACTCACCATCATTGTCGTGACCCACGAGCAGGATGTGGCAGCACAAACCAAAAGAACCATCCATATTGTTGATGGACAAATTGTTTCGAGTTGACAATTGACAGTTGACAATTGACAGTTAGGGTTAAGGTTATCGTTAAGGTTTAGGGTTATGTTTGACACGTTTCGTGAAATAATCGGGTCGTTGAGCCGCAACAAGCTGCGTTCGCTCGCTACAGGATTTGCTGTGGCTTGTGGACTCTTTCTGATTATCATCCTGCAGGGCACCAGCAACGGCATCATCCACACCTTCGAAAAGGCCAGCGAAGGCTTCTCATTCGATGTCATCCACGCCTTCCCTGGCTTCACGACTCTCCCCTACAACGGCATCAAAGAAGGAAGGCGCATCAAATTGGAGGACAATGACAGCGAGGTGACCATGAAAAGCTTCCCCAACGAACTCAGTGCCGCCATCCCACAAATCAGCCATTCAGCCACCTCTGCCTCCTTTGGCAAGAACTATCTGAGCAATGTGACTCTGGAAGGTGCACAACCCACCACACAAGAGCTGGATGCCGTCCAACTGTTGGAAGGACGTTTCATCAACAAGATAGACCTCAACGAACAACGTAAAGTCATTGTCATCAGCGACAGGAACCGTAATGACCTCTTCAAACATGGTGAGAACGCCATCAACCAGAAGGTACGCATCGACGGCATCTCTTTCACTGTGGTAGGCATCTACAAAGATGACGGCATGATGAGCAGCAACGACTTCTACGCTCCTTTCACGACCCTCAAAACCATCTATGGCAAAGGTTATGACATCGACCAGCTGCAACTGAAAGCCAAGGATCTCGACACAGAAGAGAAGAACGAGGTGTTCGAGACCGCTTTCCGAAAGGTGATGGGCAACAAGCACGAGTTTGACCCCGATGACAGGTCTGCGCTCTGGATTTGGAACTCAGCCAGCGAGAACGCCGACATGACCAAAGCCAAAACCATCCTACACACGTCCTTCTGGATTCTCGGCCTGCTCACGCTGCTCAGCGGCATTGTGGGCGTGAGCAATATCATGCTCATCTCCGTGAAGGAACGAACCCACGAATTTGGCATCCGCAAGGCCATCGGTGCCAAACCCATTGACATCATCAGCATGGTGGTGCTTGAAAGCATTGTCATCACCACCATCTTCGGCTATATCGGCATGCTGTTAGGAGTCATCTTCTGCGAATACATGGATGCCTACTATGGGAATCAGACGATGGACATAGGTGTGTTCCAGTCTTCCATCTTCGTTGACCCCACCGTTGACATCGGCACTTGCCTACAAGCCACTTTAGTCATGATTATCGCTGGAGCTTTGGCAGGCTTCTTCCCAGCCAGCAAGGCAGCCAACGTGAAACCCATTGAAGCATTGAGAGGATGAGAATACGATTTGACAGCGACCAATGGGAGGAGATATTCAGTTCTCTTGCCCGTAACAAGACCCGCACGTTCCTCACAGCGTTCGGCATCTTCTGGGGTGTGTTCATGCTCCTGCTGCTGATGGGTGGTGGACGAGGACTGGAATCGACCCTTGCCAACAACTTTGCAGGCTTCGCCAACAACTCGGGGTTCATGATGGCAGCACCTACCAGCGAGGCATACAAGGGCTTCAAGAAGGGACGTGTGTGGTCGATAGAGATTCGTGATGTACAGCTGATTCGTTCTTCTGTGCCCGAACTGGAGATTGTCTCTCCCACCATCTCGAACTGGCGAGGCACAGCCACTTACGGCACCAACAAATCGACTGTGTCAGTAAAGGGAGAATTCCCTGATGTGGATAAGATTGATGACCCCAAGATTCGAGCTGGACGTGGATTGAACGATGTGGATGTGAGCAAGAGCCGCAAGGTCTGTACCATCGGCACCCGCATTGTGGAAGAGCTCTTCACCTCCGACGAGGAAGCGCTGGGTAAGTACATCATCATCGACGGCATCCACTATCAGGTGGTGGGCATCAGCAACAAAGGCGAAGGTGGTGTGAACATCGGCGGCAATGCCTCCTCCACCGTTCATATCCCCTACACCACCATGCAGCATGCCTACAACAGAGGCAACAAGGTTGATATCCTCTGTCTGACCGCTCGCGAAGGCTACAAGATGTCGGACATCCAGAAGAAAGTGGAGGCTGTGGTGAAACGCATCCACACCATCCATCCAGACGACACACAGGCCGTGATGATGGTGAATGCAGAAGCCATATTCTCGATGATTGACACCCTCTTCCAGGGAGTCAGCATCCTCGTGTGGATGATTGGCTTGGGCACCCTCTTCTCTGGTGCCATTGGCGTGAGCAACATCATGGTGGTGACTGTCAAGGAACGTACCACAGAAATCGGCATCCGACGCGCCATCGGAGCCAAACCCATCGACATCCTGACGATGATCATGAGCGAAAGCATTGTGCTGACCCTTGTGGCAGGCATGAGCGGCATGACTTTCTCTGTGCTGGTCTTGCAGTTGGTGGAGAATGCCCTCAAGGATGAAACCACAGGAGCCACCTTCCAAATCTCCTTTGCCATTGCCATCGGAGCCGCCACCTTGCTGGCACTCTTAGGCGTGTTGGCAGGATTGGCACCCACCTTCCGTGCGATGGCCATCAAGCCTGTGGATGCGATTAGAGACGAATAAAATAAAATAATTTATGAAAAAGTTTTTCAGATGGGCAGGTATCGCCCTCATTGCAGCAGTGTTCATCGGCACCTTCGTGTTCCTCTATCAGAAGTCTGTGCCCAAAGTGACCACCTACGAAATCAACACGGCTCAACTTCTTGACCTGGAGAAAACCACCATTATCACAGGCAAGATTGAGCCTCGTGACGAAGTGAACATCAAGCCTCAAATCTCTGGCATCATCACAGCCCTCTACAAAGAAGCGGGCGATGTGGTGAAGAAGGATGAGGTGATAGCCAAAGTGAAGGTCATTCCTGACATGTCGAGCCTCAGTAGTGCCGAGAACCGTGTCAAGCTGGCGGAGATTTCGCTCAAGCAGGCTCAGACGGACTTTGACCGCATGAAGAATCTCTACAACGACAAAGTGGTGAGTGCCGAGGATTATGAGAAATCGGAAGTGGCGCTGAAGAATGCCAAGATGGAGATGAACAATGCCAAGGATGCTCTCAACATCGTCAGAGACGGTATCTCGCTCAACAATGCCCAGATGAGCACCACCCTCATCCGTTCCACCATCGATGGCATCGTGCTCGATGTGCCTGTCAAGATTGGTAATTCCGTCATCCTCAGCAACTCCTTCAACGATGGTACCACGATTGCCACTGTCGCCAACATGCAAGACCTCATTTTCAGAGGCAAGATTGACGAGACGGAGGTAGGCAAAGTGGCCACAGGAATGCCTGTCGATATCACAGTGGGAGCCATCCAAGACCTGACGCTCAATGCCACCCTCGAATACATTGCCCCCAAGGCTGTGGAAGAGAACGGCGCCAACCTCTTCGAAATCAAGGCTGCCATCCAATTGCCTTCTGACGTGAAGATTCGTGCAGGCTACAGCGCCAACGCTGAGATTGTGCTCGAACGTGCCTCGAAGACCATTTGCGTGCCTGAGGCATCGCTGGAGTTTGTGGGCGATTCCACCTTTGTCTATGTGCTCACTGACACCACCTCTTCTGTCCAGAAGTTCGAACGCCGTGCTGTCACCACAGGCATCAGCGATGGCATCAATATCGAAATCAAGCAAGGACTGAAAGTGGGCAATAAGGTGAGAGGGATTGAGAGAATTGAAGAATTGAAGAATTAAAAAATTGAAGAATTGAAGATTCGAAAAAATAAAAAATTGAAGTTGCAATGAAACAGATATTTCTCTCCATCATTTGTGCATTCTTTGTCTCTTTGGCTTACGCGCAAGAAGAAAACTTCAATGCTTCAACCCTTCCATCCTTCAATGCTCCCTGGAACCTGCGCCAATGCATCGACTACGCAATCGAGCACAATATCAACATCAAGTTGCAGGAGAACAATGTGAAGAATCAGGAGGTGTCGCTCAGCACAGCCAAGAACAGCCGTCTGCCCAACTTGCAGGCCTCCGCAGGCGAGAGCTTTGGATTCGGACGTGGTCTGACCATCGACAACACCTACGCCAATCGCAACACCCAAAGCACCTCGTTCAATCTGGGTTCTGATGTGCCGCTTTATACAGGTGGCCAGATCACCAATCAGATCAAGCAGAACAAACTCAACTTGCAAGCTGCCATTGCCGAACTCAATCGTGCCAAAGAGAATGTGAGCATTCAGGTGGCATCGGCCTATCTGGAAGCCATCTACCAAAAAGACCTCGTGGCAGTGGCGGAGAATCAGTTGGCATTGAGCCGCAATCAGGCACATCGCGTTGAGCTGCTTTTCAAAAACGGCAAAGTGGCTGAGACGGATTTGGCAGAAGCACAATCACACGTGGCTGCTGACGAGCTCTCCCTGACGCAGCAGAAGAACGCTGCCATGTTGGCCTTGCTCGACCTCTCCCAACTGCTCGAACTGCCTACCCCTGAGCACTTCGACATCCAACAACCCATCACAGAGGAGCCAGCAGCTGTGGTGCTTTCAGCGCCTGATGCCATCTATGCGGAAGCGCTGAACATCAAGCCCCAAATTCAGGCAGGCAAACTGAATGTGCAGAGTGCTGAACGAGGTGTCCGCATCGCTCAGGCTGGACACTACCCTTCCCTCCACTTCTCAGCAGGCATGGGCAGCAACTACTACAAGACATCGGGCTTCGAGGCAGCATCCTTTGGCAAACAGATGGAGGACAACTTCAGCCAATCCTTGGGATTCTCCCTCTCCATTCCCATCTTCAGCCGCTACGCCACTCGCAATGCCGTACGTCAAGCACGCTTGCAGGTAGCCGCCCAACAGCTTCAGCTCGAAGACACCCAGAAGGCGCTCTACAAAGAAATCCAGCAGGCCTACTACAATGCCATTGCTGCCCAAAAGCAATGCGTCAGCAGCGATGCAGCCCTCGCCGCCTCCCAAACGTCTTTCAACCTGATGCAGAAGAAGTACGAGAATGGCAAAGCCACCACGACCGAATATCAGGAGTCCAAGACTGCCCTTCAGAAAGCTGAATCCACAGCCCTCCAATCTCGCTACACTTTCCTCTTCCGTCAGAAAATCCTCGAGTTTTATCGAGGAACGGCTTTGTAAAGTGAAAAGTGAAAAATGAAAAGTGAAAAATCTATTTTACTTGCCATCTGGATAGAGTAACTTAGATTTTTCACTTTTCACTTTTCATTTTTCACTTAAATTGTTTATCTTTGCAACGAGAATCAATTCCATAACCTATGAAACAATATCTTGATTTGCTCGACCGCATCCTGAAGGAGGGTGTGCAGAAGGGCGACCGGACAGGCACAGGCACCATCTCTGTGTTTGGCAATCAAATGCGGTTCAACTTGCAGGAAGGCTTCCCATTGCTCACCACCAAGAAGCTGCACCTGAAGTCGATTATCTATGAGCTGCTGTGGTTCTTGCAGGGCAACACCAACGCGAAGTGGCTGCAAGAACGTGGTGTGCGCATCTGGAACGAGTGGGCTGACGAGGATGGCAATCTCGGCCACATCTATGGCTATCAGTGGCGCAGTTGGCCTGACTACAATGGTGGGCACATCGACCAGATCACAGAGGTGATTGACCAGATCAAGAACAATCCGAACTCACGTCGTCTGATTGTGTCGGCTTGGAACGTGGCTGACATCGGCAATATGAATCTGCCTCCTTGCCACATCCTCTTCCAGTTCTATGTGGCAGATGGCAAACTGAGTTGCCAGCTCTACCAGCGCAGTGCGGACACCTTCCTTGGCGTACCCTTCAACATCGCTTCCTATGCCCTGTTGACCATGATGGTGGCACAAGTATGCGACCTGCAATTAGGCGATTTTGTCTATACAACTGGCGACACCCACCTCTACCTCGACCATATCGAGCAGGCGAAGTTGCAGCTCACCCGTGAGCCTCGTCACCTGCCCAAGATGAAGATCAACCCCAACGTGAAGAGCATCTTCGACTTCCAATACGAGGACTTCGAACTGACAGACTATGATCCACACCCCCACATCAAAGCCACAGTATCAGTATAAAAATTCATGAATAATTCATGGGCAATTCATGGCAATTCGTGTTTATCTTGAACATATAATTATCGTAAATTATCCATGAATTACCCATAAATTATATTCCTGTAAAATAATATGATTTCCATTATAGTTGCTATAGCTGAGAACAGAGCCATCGGCTTTGAAAACAAACTGATCTATTGGTTGCCCAACGACCTGAAACGCTTCAAGTCCATCACCACGGGCAACACCATCATCATGGGCAGACGCACCTTCGAGAGTCTTCCCAAGGGTGCCCTACCCAACCGTCGCAACATCGTGCTCTCACGCAAAGGCAATCCAGAGGACTACCCTGGAGCCGACCTCTTCCCCTCCCTCAAGAAAGCCCTTGCTTTCTGCGAAGGCGATGTCTATATCATTGGTGGCGCATCCGTCTATAAGGAAGCGCTTCCCCTTGCCGATCGCCTCTGCCTCACCTACATCTACGACACCCCCGAAAAAGCAGACACCTTTTTCCCAGAAATCAACTGGGACGAATGGACTGAGACCTTCCGCGAGGAACACGAGGTGGATGAGAAGCATGCTTATCGCTATGCCTTCATCAATCTGGAACGAAAACCCAAGAAATGACTAAAACGAGTGTGTTTAAACGATAAAGAACATGCAATACATCCGTTTTTATAAAGACCGTCTGCCATTTAAGCCCAAGTCAAATGTGGTGATCTATTTTGACGTGGTGAGCATCAATAGAAAACATAGACCATCCTTAGTCATCGATGAGGATGAGGTTTATGACGTGATTAAGGAAATGTTTCAACGTGGAGGACTGGAGTTGTGCTTCCTGCCGAGAATTGCTGATCGCATGGAGTTGGATAAAATCTATCGCTACTTCAATCCTCAGGCAGGCGAAAAGGATTACTTGCCCTATTACAATCTCTATCATGACCAAGATTTGCTGGATGACATGGTGGAAGGTTACGATGAAAGGCTCCTTGAACCAGGGCTTATTCAATATATGGGCGAAGGATTCGACAAGGAGAACACCTATACGTTTTCTTATACACCATTCCCATCGGACTTCGAACTCAACCCTTACGATATGATTGGACGGTATGTGGAGCAGCATGGCGCCCATGATGCTTTCTTTGAAAGAGAGGAAAGAGAAGGTTTCTTCGGGCGTTTATTCTACAGAAACAGAGAATCATCGGCACCCGCTCGTATCTGCGAAGAAGCTTGTGTACAAACCTCACGATCCGTATCCGCTGATGAAGATGATGTGGAGATGGTGATGAGTGAGGTGCAGATGCTCGTGGAGCGTCTTCGTCGTAGTGGTGTGGGTGAAATCGCCCTCCAGCGACTGTTCCAACCCACACAGGAACTGAGCCGCATTCATGTTCGCTACGGACGCATCTTCCTGCCCGACTATCATAATCTGGAGATTAAGATGCCACCCTTGTCGAAGGCAATATATATGCTTTACCTGCGTCATCCAGAGGGAATCAAGTTTTCCTATCTGCCCGACTATCGTGAAGAGCTGCTGCGCATGTATGAACTGATTTCTGGACGTGAAAGCCGTGAGGAAATCCGACGAAGCATTGACGATGTGACAGACCCTACCCGCAACTCCATCAACGAAAAATGCTCCCGAATCAAACAGGCTTTCTTGCGAGAATTTGATGACAGCATTGCCCAGAACTACTACATAACGGGTGAGCGAGGGGAAGCCAAGAAGATTCTCTTACCACAAGAAAAGATTATTTGGGAAATGCCTAACTAACACACTCATTTTCAATCATAAAGCAGTATCCCTGCAAGGCTTGCGATGTTTGCAAGGCTTGCAGGGATTTGCATGTTCCCTTATATATAGAGTAACTTTGCATCGACAAAGGAATTGTCAAACCCTCAAAAATCATTTAAATTATGGATTATTCATTGAAAGATTTGAAGAATGCAGCCTCTCTGATTCAGAAGAGCGTGTTTGGTAAAAAGAGTGAGTATCAGTTGACGTTCATCCATGAGGACGACGACTGCTGGTACATCGACTTCCCCAACTGGCCCTTTGACCATCACAACCTGATGATGGTGGCTGGTGCCGACGACCTCTGCGACTTCCTCTCTGATGATGGTAGGAAGACACGTGTCAGCGTGATTCCTGCTTCCAAGAAGGAGAAGCATGAAGGTTATGCTGAACTGCAACGCACAGACCATTCGCTGACAGGTGGTGCTCACTACGAGGTGAAGGGAATCGAAGGATTCAACAGAAAAATCTGGCTGTGCCCCGTCACCCTCTTCGTCCTCGGCAGATACCCTGCGTATATTTATCTGAAGAAGAATTAACAATTGGCGTTATGACGTGATAACGCCATCTCTAATCTCTAAACCATAAACTCTAAACTAATTAATCATTATGAAACAGAAGATTTATAACCTCGTCGTTCTGGATGCCTCAGGCTCCATGTACAGCATCAAGAATGAAGCCATTGCTGGCGTAGTTGAAACCATTCAGACCATCCGTACTGCACAGGATGAGAATGCAGACCAGGAACAGCTGTTCAGCTTGGTCGTGTTCAATGGCAAACGCATTGCCACTGTCTATGACCGTATGCCCATCACCAAAGTGTCCGACTTCAAGGAGAAGGACTATCTACCTACAGACAACACCCCTCTCTACGATGCGATGGGCGATTCCATCACCCACCTGCATCAATATATCAACGAGGAGGACAATGTGCTGGTAACCATCATCACCGATGGCTATGAAAACTCCTCCGTAGAGTGGAATCATCAGCGAGTCACCCAACTGGTCGAGGACTTGAAGAAAAAGAACTGGCTCTTCACCTATATCGGAGCCAACCAAGATGCACTGGCTGTAGCCAAAGACATGGGCATTGACCACGGGATGAACTTCATGGCTGACGCTGTCGGCACCAAGAAGATGTTCCTGAAAGAAAAGCTCTCACGCCACGCCTTCTACAGCAAACTGGCTGGTGGCAAGAGTTTCTCTGATGCCAAGGAAGAAGATTTCTTTGTGGACGATTAACCCAACGAAGAATAACCATTCATTGAAAAAGAGGCTTGCTGCATGGGGTTGTGAAACTCCGTGCAGCCTTCATTTTCACTTTCGTGGAGGCTTTGTCACACGCTCCAATGTGAATTTCCGCAGGCACAGGACAAAGAAATGAAACTTACACAATAGTTGGTTATCCTGATGTAGAGAGCATCAAAAAAGCAATTGATAAATAAACGATATGAAGAATTGTATGACTTCATAAATAATTAAACAAATATTTGGCAGAGATGAAAAAAAGGTAGTATCTTTGCAACTGAAAACTAATAACAGAAAGGATACGATATGAGTACAGCAACTTTATCAAACCTGCGTGACTACCTTTGCGGCACACTTTCCACTTCCGACATGATTTGGTTGGTAGAGGAGATGAAAAACTTCATGCGAGGACCAGAAGAGAAACTGAAACCCTACACGATGGAGGAACTCAATGCCCGGATTAACCAGTCAGAGCGTGACATTGCTGAGGGTCGCGTGTATGAATTCGACGAAGTGATGCACGAACTGGAAGAAGAGTTCGCTCACGAAGACGCACTTGAAATGGCAGAGGCTGTATAATATATATGTACTATTCCCCATCATCACACACGATGATGGGGTTCTTTTTGTGGATGTCCCCTCTATTTCTACGAATAGATGTTAAATCTGCACCTTTCTCGTAATTTTTCTATTTCTAAAGTTTGCGAGATTGGGAAAAGAGGTGTTACTTTGCCGACGAAAATCAACACTTGGGGCACCGTTCCCAAGAACTTTGATTAAAAACACCTACCAGATTTATGAAAAAGAAGGACAACACACTGACGAAGGTGGAGTTTCAGGTGATGAGCATCCTGTGGGACATCAACCACTCTGCTTGTGCTTGGGACATTATTGAACGTTGGGAGGAGCCTAA
>JAFZVN010000027.1 GCA_017617805.1 Bacteroidaceae bacterium
AGGATGTTGGGGTCGTATGCCAGCCGCTTGTCCTCCTCCGACGGACGCGAGGGAGAGGCAGGATGGCTGTGCCAATTGCCTACAATGGTCAGTCCTTTCTTTCGGGCATATTTGATGGCGGCAAACTGCTCCTTGGGGTCGAAGCTGAAATGTTTCTCGGAATGGTCGGCATTTGTCATCGGATAGTTTTCCGTTGCTGTCTCCTTGTCCGTGCCGAGCAGATAGCCGCATGACTCCACAGGTGCATCCTTCTGTGCCTGTGCCAAAATGGACTGATAGGTGGATTCTGTGATAATTACGTTCATACTAATGATCAATTATCAATTATTTCACTATCGTTACCTTGTGTACATTGCCCTCCACGTGCTCCACGCTGAGGACGTTATATCCCTGCTCTTTTGCTGAGCGAGGTACATTCTCCAAGGGTTCTCCTTCCGTGAGAAGTACTTCCAATGTGTCGCCTGCCGCGATTTGCGCCAACTTGAGCTTTGTCTTCACAAAGGTCATTGGGCAATGCTCTTTCGTGATATCTAATGTATGTGTTGCCATAATTTATAAAGTTTAATGTTTACGGTTTAGAGTTTAGAGAGGGCTAACGCGGTGCAAGCCGCATGATCTTTAACCCTTCAACTTTAACCTCTAAACTTTATTTATATAAACAGCGTTTGTCCGCCCTCACTGATCTTGAGGAAAGTAGCCACGCCGAGCACGTCCTTCACCTCGTTAATGAAGTCTTTCTTCTCCAATCCGAGCACATGCATTGCCATTTCGCAAGCATAGAGGTTCACACCCAGTGCATTAGCAGCATCGACGAGTTCCTCCAGCGTCGCCACATTCTTCTTCCTCATCAGCGAACGGAAAATCTGAGGGCCGATGCCAGCGAAGTTGAAGCGGCTGTTGGGAGCAACACTGAGACCTCCCATCATGAAGCCAAATATCTTGGTCAACCAGTTGCTACCAATGAAGGAACGACCTCTCTTCTGCTTGATGGCATCTAAGCCCCAGAAAGTGAAGAAGATGTTCACCTCGTAGCCTACAGCCGCTGCACCTGTTGCCAGCGTGAAGACTGCTGTCAGTTTGTCAAAATCGCCAGAGAAGGCAATCAATGAAAGTTTCTTTGTTTCCGCCATAATGATCAGTGGTTTTTAAGGTTGCAAGCAGCCTGTTCGTAATCTATCAATTCTGTCACCGTCGGGTTCGTACCACAGATGGGGCACTTGTCTGTCTTCTTCACGTTAATCTTTCGGAAATCCATCGTCTTGGCGTTGAATGTGAGCAACTTGTTGGTAAGCAATTCACCCACACCTGTCAGATACTTCAATGTCTCTGCTGCCTGAATCGTTCCAAGCATACCAGCGATGGCACCCAACACACCTGCCTGACTGCACGTTGGTACGGCTCCTGCTGGTGGTGGGGTCTTGAACATGCATCGGTAGCATGCCGTGCCTGGCAAATGGGTGAAGGTTTGTCCCTCGAAACGCAGGATGCCACCATGACTGAAGGGTTTGCCAGCCATCACACAGGCATCGTTGATGAGAAACTTCACGGGGAAATTGTCCGTTCCATCCACCACAAAGTCATATTCCTTGATGAGGTCGAGCGCATTGTCAGCCATCAGGAATTCGCGATGAGCGTTCACCTTCACATGGGGATTGATGGCGTTGATGGTTTCCTTGGCTGATTCCACTTTCCACTTGTCCACATCGGCTGTGGTGTGGATAATCTGACGTTGCAGGTTGCTCAAATCGACCACATCGCCATCCACGATGCCGATGGTGCCGACACCTGCCGCTGCAAGGTACATGGCCACTGGAGCACCCAAGCCACCAGCACCAATCACGAGCACCTTGCCCTCGCGTATTTTTTCCTGACCTTCCACGCCCACATCCTGCAAGAGGATATGTCGCGAGTACCGGTTCAGTTCTTCTTCTGTGAAATCAAACATACGCACCACCTCCCATGAAATAAAGGAAATCCACTTCGTCGCCTTCGTTCAGTTGAAGGGTGGCGAACTCTTCCCTATCCACAAATTCTTCGTTCACTTGCACACTCACCATTTCGGGTTGTGCCACATTGTTCTGTTTGATCAAGTCTGCCACAGTAGCAGGGAGCTGAACCTCCTGGTCTTCTCCGTTTACAATTAATTTTGCCATGATGATGAAGTTTTTTTGTGATGTATTCTTATTCCTCTGAAAAGAGTGCTGTGCTGAGGTAGCGTTCGCCTGTGTCGGGCAAGAGGACTACAACGGTCTTGCCTGCATTCTCAGGACGTTTGGCAATTTCGATGGCGGCATGGGCAGCTGCACCACTGGAGATGCCGACCAACAGACCCTCTGTCTTTGCCAACTGACGAGCCACGGCAAAAGCATCCTCGTTCTTCACCTTGAAGATTTCGTCATACACCTCCGTGTTCAGCACTTGTGGTGTGAAACCTGCACCAATACCCTGCAACTTGTGAGGACCGGCTTTTCCACCGGACAGCACTGGCGAGTCGAAAGGTTCCACGGCCACCACCTTTACTTTGGGATTCAGGCTCTTCAGCACTTCGCCCACACCTGTGATGGTGCCACCCGTACCTACGCCAGCCACAAAGATATCAACCTTGCCGTCCGTATCTTCCCAAATCTCCTTGGCAGTTGTCTTGCGATGAATCTGCGGATTCGCCTCGTTGACAAACTGCTGAGGAATGAAAGCATTGGTTTCAGCAGCCAATTCCTGTGCCTTTCGGATGGCTCCAGGCATTCCCTCATAGGCAGGAGTAAGCACCAATTTAGCGCCCAGACTCCTCAGGAGGGTTCGGCGTTCGATACTCATGCTGTCAGGCATCGTCAAGATAAGTTTGTAGCCACGCTGAGCAGCCACTAATGCCAATCCCACACCAGTATTACCGCTGGTTGGCTCGATGATGACGGTGTTGCGATTGAGCAGACCCTGTCGTTCAGCCTCCTCAATCAGGGCATAACCCACGCGGTCTTTCACACTTCTTCCTGGATTCAGATACTCCAATTTTGCCAGCACACGTGCTTGAAGTTTCTGCTTTTTCTCAGTCTTCGAGAGTTCCAACAGAGGGGTGTTGCCGATGAGTTCGACCAAACTGTTTGCAATTTTCTTAGCCATAGTTATGTGAAGTTTTTTGTCAATAATGCTTGAATACTACTAATTTCGCTGCAAAGTTCGGGGTTTTCAGCCAATCCCGAAATCCCATACGTATGGTATTCCTCTACCGCTTTTATGGTAGTCCTTCCACCGCTTGCACGATATCAGCGAAGATGTCATCCACGTTCTCCAGTCCCACGGAAAGGCGGATAGTGGTGTCGAACACGTCCATCGCCTGCTTCTGACTTCTGCTGAAAGGACCGAAGATGGTGCTGTAAGGATGGATGGCGAGGGTCTTGTTGTCGAACAGGTTCGTCGCCCTGCGGATGAGTTGCAGGTGGTCGATGAAATGGAAGCAGGCTTTCTTGTCTGCCAAGTCGATGGTAAGCATCGCTCCGCTGGTCTCACCAAACTGCTTCTGTGCCAAGGCATGGAAGGGATTGTCCTCCAGACCGATGTAGTTCACCCGTTTGATTTGGGGCACTTCCTGCAACTTTCTCGCCAGTGCCAATGCATTGGCTGATTGCACCCGATAGCGAGCATCGAGGGTTTCC